>NZUJ01000070.1 GCA_002701295.1 Ponticaulis sp.
ATAAACACAATTCATTCCGAAATTCGCTCCACCGGAGCGAATTTTATTTTTCGTAGAAAAATAGTGGAATGAATGGTGCCCCTGGCCCGACTCGAACGGGCACTCCAAAGGAAACGGATTTTGAATCCGCCGCGTCTACCGATTCCGCCACAGGGGCATCCTATGTCGAAAGCGTCTTCTACCAGACGCCGCGCATTAATAAAGAGCTATCTTCACTGCTCGATGGCCCCAATGTCGATTACGCCCTGTTCACGTGCATCGCCATTCACTTCACCTGTGCCGGCGCCCGGAATCACCCCTGCCCCATAGACCTCAGTCCAGAACGGGTCAGTCCAGCTTACAATATCCGTGACATAGCCTCCTGTATCAATCAGAGGCGAACCTGGCAGAGGCGTGAAATCACCGCCAGCAACATCCGTCAGCATCGGGTCTGTCAGAACCGCATTCGGGTCAGTCACCGGGATCGCATTAATCGCCCCTGTTCCCCACCAGGCGTTATTGTCCCAGACAGCGCCCACAGGCTCTTCGGCTAACTCCACTGAGAGCGACCGACCGCCCTGACCGTAGACCATATTGTTCTGAAAGACGAAGTTGTTGGCACGATACTGAAGCACGACTCCCGTGCCCCAGCCCCGGTTCGCATAAAACGTATTGTTCACCGCCCAGACGTCTTCTGCAGACCCACCACCTGGACGGTCCACGCGTCTGTTATATCCGCCCACTGCCAAACCCAGTTCGCGGTTTTCATAGATCAGATTACTGGCAATCAGCACCGGCCCGGAGGTTCCGCCGCGCGCCTCGCTTGCGACTTCAATCCCGAGATCATTGCCCGTCGAGACATTTTGTTCAAACACGATGTATTCGCCGCCATCCACATAGAAACCACCCGCATTGCCATCGTCACCGGCATACCAGGGATTGCTCGCAATCGTATTATTCTCAGCCCGATTGCCGCGCACCAGTCCGACCCGTGCACGGTTCTGGTCATCCGTGCAGGACGGACAGGTATCGGCCTCCAACCCGATAAAATCAAAGCCGATATTGTTGTTGTCGTGGACGTAATTATCCTCGACGCGGAACCGATAGATATTCCCGTTCAGCGTCACCGCCTCACTGGAGGCCAGCGTGTTATCAACGACCTCATTTCCGATCAGCCTGATATCCGTCAGCCCGCCCGGCGTATCGCCATAAATCCCGATGCCGTTCGCGCCGGGATAACAATAATTATTGTTCTGCGTACAGGTCGAACGGTTCTCAATTCGCCGGATTTTATTGTTGGAAAGTGTGATGTTGCTTCCCGTCCCATAGACGAGAATACCGACCGGCGTTGCATCATCAAGAAAGGTCGCAGGCGTCCGATACCGGCGCAGATCCATCCCGTCGATCACGATATGGCTCGCATCCCGGATGGTAATCAGCCCCTTGCGACCTCGCGGTCGAATGCCCTGCCCGGAGATCTTCGCGCCCGGCTCACCGCGCAACGTTATCGGTTCTGCTGCTGTGCCCGAATCTGCATTGCCGCGAAACAAAACGGTTTCCCGATAGGTACCGCGCTGCACATTGATAATCCAGCCGGGGCGCGCCTTGTCGACGGCAGCCTGTATCGTCTTCATTGGAAAGCGCCGCGACCCGGAATTGCCGTCATCGCCCAGCGGCGACACATAAATATTCCGTAGCCGGTCGATACCCAAATCTGAGTGAGACCCGGCTTGCGCTGACCCGGGCATGGCCAGAACGCACAACATTCCCAAACAGGACATCAGACCAGTCAAATGTTTGACAAATGCGGTTTCAGACATGCCTCATCCCCGGCCACCAATGTCTTCGGGAGCTCCCGAAGCAAACGCCGAAAGTGTGGCATGACTCCTGTTCGTCATGCCAGTCGATACAGTCTTTATTGATAGGGGCTTAGTGTCGCGCCGGAACCTAGCCGTCGACGGTCCAGCCGCGTGCCGTCCGGCGGGCTTCCAGAACGCCTGGGTTTCCGCCAGCCGCATCAGAAGAGCTTGCACTCGCGCGGACCGAGCGCTTGAACGCACCAAATCGGAGCAGCATGGCGACAAAAGCGATAATCACACCCACGATCGCCGTAGCAATTGCCAGCACGCCTGCAGCCATCAGAACGAGCGCCCCGACACCGAAAGCCGCGATGAGAGCGATGGCGCGTTTGATAGATCCGAAGAATCCACCAGATTTTGGACCTGTGCTGAAACCTGAGATGTAAGCGTGCATAAAATTATCTCCTGTTAGGAGTGTGGGGTCGGTTTGACGGTTCGTCAATCCGCGCTGATCAGCAAACCACGTTCTGCCCGGATTTTCGCATAAGCGCCCGTAATTGCAGCAGCCTTGTGATTTGCCCGCTCTTCGAACTCCCTCGGCGCCCCGTTCGCAACCACGCGATCAGGGTGATTATCGGCCATCAGGCGCCGATAGGCGACGCGGATCGTGTTGAAATCTGCCGCATGACTCACGCCAAGAACTTCGTATGGATCGTCAGGATCAGAGCCTAAATGGCTCGCCTTGATGCGACGAAAGTCTGCCTCTGAAAAACCGAAAATGTCAGACACTTTCTGCAGATAGATCATCTCATCGAGCGTCACGACACCGTCAGCGCCCGCAATATAGAACAACCCGTCCATCACGCCTTCGAGAAGACACGGGCGATCCCCATACCTGTTCGCTATCAGGCTGGCATAGCCTTCATACCCGCGCACGGTCTGACGAGCCAGATTGAATACACGTCGAACGGATTTCTGATCTTCGGGCGCCGCGCGGAACACCTTGCTGAACACAGCGACTTCATCATCGGTGACTTCGCCATCAGCCTTGGCCAGTTTCGCGCCCAGCCCGACGACAGCCGCCGTAAAGCCGACATCGTGTGGATCCGGGCCACACGTCTCGCTATCCTCCTTCGGAAGGTCAGCGTCAGACTGTGGATCGAAAAGTCGCTGAGCGCTCTCCAGAAGGCGGGTCCAGATTGACATAGTCTCTTTATACACTGAATTGCGGCGATTGTCAGATCATCACTCAATCAGTTTTTCTTAAAGCTTGGTAAGGTTGCGATCCGGTTTCCAACAAGCCGCGTAGACAGGGCAATCATTCAGAAAATGAATGGTTGAGCACCGGATCGATCCACTCTCGCTCATTTTGAAAAATGAACCACGGAGTGACACATGAAGACCCTCATCATCGCGCCAGCCCTTCTCGCGCTGGCAACTGCCCCTGCTTTTGCCGACTGCTCTTCCAAAGCGCAGACCGCCAGCTATCCGGCGACGCAAACGGCTGAAATTGAAACCATTTTCGCCGGCCACCATGATGAATTAAAAAAAGACATTGTCGACACGGCTGAAGCTGCAGGTTTCTCAACCCTGCTCGCCGCTGCAAAAGCGGCTGGTCTCGTCGATGCACTGAAATCTGATGGTCCACTCACGGTCTTTGCCCCGACAGACGAAGCCTTCGCGGCCCTTGGTGAAGACACAATCAACATGCTGCTCATGCCGGAAAACAAAGACAAGCTGGCAGCTGTTCTGAAGTATCACGTTGTCTCTGGCAAAGTGACGTCGGCTGACCTCGCCGGAAAAGAACTCGAAGCCGAAACCCTCGCCGGAGAAAGTGTCGATATTGATGCGACTGACGGTGTCATGGTCGACGGCGCAACGGTCATCACCGCCGATGTCGAAGCCAGCAATGGCGTCATCCACGTCATTGATAAGGTCCTTATGCCATAGGCGAGACCTCACAAATTTCCTCTCGAAACTGCAGGGTCCGGTTCGCCGGGCCCTTTTTTCTGTTTGCCCGTAAACCCCTTTGAATCTGCTGCTTTTCTGAGCTAGAGCGGTTTCATGCTGGAAACCTTTGCCATTGTTGGTTTTGCCGTCACCCTTTTCGGCCAGCCGGTAGAGTGACGCGCCTCACCCCCGCCTCTCAGCCTTCAATTCCGCAATTTCGGCTTTCAGTTCAGCGATCACTGACAGGATCTCATCACCCTTTTTCAGCATAGCCTGTTCCACGTCCTCGATATCTTCTTCGATCTGTTCGATGGTCTCTTCCTGCGCAGCTTCCTGTTCGGCCTGCAAAGCCTCCACGATCAGCGCGATGAAAAGGTTCAGAACCGCAAAGCTCGCCAGAAAGATGAACACCAGAAAGAACACCCAGGCATAGGGATGCCCGTCATCCATCACCTTCTGGACAACCTCATTCCGCCAGCCATCCATGGTCATCACCTGAAACAGGGTGAAGGCTGAACTCGGCAGATCGTGAAACAGCGCATAAACCTCGGGGTCATCACTCCGGCCATAGAGTGTCGTCGCCATCACCGAGCCCGCATAAACCAGAAGCGCCAGAACAGCGAGTATCGCGCCCATTCCCGGCAATGCTGTGAACAGGGCTTCCACGATCCGCTTCATCATCGGCACGACGTGAAGAAGCCGCAAAACCCTGAGCACCCGCAGCGAGCGCAGAACCTGGAAGGCCTTCGATCCCGGAACAAGCGCAATCCCAACAATCACGAGATCGAAAATATTCCAGCCCGATCGGAAGAACTCCAGCCGATAGGCGTAAATCTTCAGTGAGAGCTCGATCACGAACACGCCCAGCACAAAAGAATCGAACATACGCAGGCCTAGCCGAAACCCGTCGGGCAGGCCGTCAATCGTATCGACACCCAGCGTGATCGCATTCAGAACGATCAGGGCTGTAATCGTGTTCTTGAAGGTTGAATGTTCGACAATCGCCATCGCCTTACGGCGCGACGGCCCCAACACCTGAGTTGTGTCCATTTGCTGACAGAGCCCCCCTCCACTGCTGAACTGGCCTTCAGCCAGCCATAATATCGGGATATGGTGGAAAGGGAATTATCTGATCTGGTCAGCACCGCATCAATATGTGAGGTTGCCCAAAAGAGTTGCGTGGAGTCAGCCGAAACATGTCATCCCCCTTCCAGACAGAACAGATGACGTTAGCGCAGCTGTTTTCCGGGAAACGCACCTTTTCCTTTCCCGCATTTCAGCGCCCCTATCGCTGGTCAGAAGAAGAAGCCCTCACCCTGATTGACGATGTCGCGGCCGCTACCTTGCGCGGGGATCCAGGCTATTTCCTCGGCAATCTCGTGCTCACCGAAGATACCGAAACCGAGTCCATGGTGATTGATGGCCGCCAGCGCCTCACAACCCTCTTTATGCTCACCTGTATATTACGTGATCTCGAGCCGGACAAAGCCCGGAAAAAAGCGCTCCACCGCCTGATTTTTGATGAGCCAGCTGACGATACCGAAACAACGGGGTGGCGTCTCTCTTTCCACCCATCAGAACAGGCCGTCATCGAAGACCGTTTCCTCAAGCCTCATACCGATGGAACGGCAACAGAAGGCTGGCGGTCAGATGTTGCCGATCGTTATCTGTCCATGTTCCGCGTGGCGGACAGCATGCGGGAACTTCTCGAACAACCGACAGCCGATACCGGCCTGCCACGTCTTGAGGACTTCACAGATTACCTCCTCAATCAGTGCGAAGTCATCGTCCTCACAGCGTCATCTGCCACGTCCGGCCTGCGCCTGTTTCAGGTGCTGAACAATCGGGGTCTTCAACTGTCAGAAGCCGATCTCATAAAACCTGATCTGCTTCAGACGCTGTCACTCGAACGACAGGCCGAAGCAGCCACCATCTGGGATGGCCTGGAAGACAAGCTCGGCGCAGAACATCTCGACACACTTCTCCGCTCCTATGTGTTCATCGTGACGGGCGAATGGATTCCACCTGGTCGGAATTTCGCCTCCAGCCTCAAGGCTGCCATGATGACGCGCGGCGCTGAGACCTTCCACTTCGAAGACCTGCCGCGTTACGGCGTTGCCTTTTCCGATATTCACTGGGGCGACATCCCCTATGATGAGCCGGAGCAGAACGGCAACCTCCTCATTCAGTCGATGAATTTCCTCGGGCGCACCGCAAATGAGTGGAAGGAATTCCTGCCCGTCACCATGGAAATCCTCATTCGGTTTGATGGCGAGTACGAAGAGATTTATCGCCATATCAGCGCACTCGAGCGGGCATTTTTCGTCTGGTTCATCAATGAAACCTCCGAGGCCGCGCGCCGCCGCATTTCCTACGAGATGATCCAGCAATTGCGCGATGGAGATGATCTGTTTGCCGCCAACAAGGCCTTCGACATTCCGGCCCAGGAACTCGACAAGGCCATTTCGCGCCTGGCCACGCCCTTCCCGAAACTGTATCAGCGCGGTGCCCTCATCCGACGAATGGAGCTCCTCCTCTGCGAACGCGCAGGTGCCGCAGCGCCGCGCTATCTGGAGCTCTCAACGGCGGAACACATCCTGCCCAGGAACCCGCCATCCGGCAGCCAGTGGGCGCTCGATTTCACACCGCAGCAACGTCGCGATTACCTCGACCTTCTCGGCAATGGCATTCCGCTGACACGCGACATCGACAAGCGTGTTGGCAGTCGCGATTTCAATGCGAAAAAGGCCATCTACAAGGATTCCGGGCTGGCGAATTACTTCAGGAGTGTCGGACAAGTCTGCAAATACAGCACCTGGACCCCGACCGACATCATGGAGCGTACCGAACGGCTTGCAGGCCTTCTGGCGGATCGCTGGCGGAGCATTCCGAAAGAGCCGGTGCCGGATGACTTCGATGACGAGGACGCGATTACAGAACTCCCGCCGCAGACCTATTCCGATCTGGCCGATGCCATCTCTCGTCAGATCGACGATTCCGTCAAAAAGGAAGACAAATAGAGCTGCACGCTGGCTTTCGAATCTTCCTTGAATTGCCAAACCTGCGAACTTAAATTTCTCGACTTCTGCCAGACCAACGGATAACTTTTCCACCAAAGCGTTAGACGGGGAATTCAAACTCATGCGGCAGATTTTGATGGCGGTGATGCTGGCGTGTTCAGCCTTTAGTGTAGCAAGTGCGCAAACCTCCGAGCCGCCGCCCTCACTTCCGCTGCCAGACATGGACGACTTTCTCGGCTCTTCGAATTTCTACGGACCCGAGCTTTCACCAACCGGACGCTACATCGCCGGCATCCGTCGCGATGGCGAGATCAGCGTGTTCATGGTTGTCGACATGGATGATCCCGAAGCCAAACCGGCATACATGAATCTGGGCGGCTTTTTTCCGCAATGGACGGAATGGGTCACCGACGATCGCATGCTGGTAAAAGTGCGCGGCTATACCGATCTCAAGAAACGCAACAAGGTTCTGTCTCGTGAAGAGGTCTATGACGATAATTATAGCGGCTATGTCGTGCCATTCGAGCGCCTTATTGCGATGGACCGAAACGGCGCAAACTCGATAGCACTCCTTTCGGACAAGCGTGATTTTCAGGAAAGCTTTTTCAACGCAAATGTCGTCGACTTTCTGACGAATGATCCTGACCACATCCTCATGGCTGCCCAGCTTGGCTCTGATCTCGATCTCTTCAAGGTGAATGTCACAACGGGCGAGTATGATCGGATTGCGCTTGGCACGAGCCGGACGTTTGCCTGGTATGTCGACAAGAATGGCGAACCCGCATTCCGCTTCAACACCAACCGGCGCGGCACCACCGTCTATATCTATGCGCGAGAAGACCGGGAAAACGGTGACATCAAATGGAAGAAGGTCCGCACAATCCGCCTCAACAAGGATAATCCTCAGCGTGACGCGGCAACCGAGTTCAAGCCTCTCTTCCCCGGCCCAACCGAAACAACCTACTACGTCGCCGCACGGCCAGAAGACGCGAAAACGACCGGCATCTACCTCTATGACTTTGAAGAGGACCGCTTTCTCGAAACCATCAAGACCGATCCGAATTTCGACGTCGAAAACGCTTTTTTCAACCGTGAAACAGGCGAATATCTCGGGGTCTATTATTATCGCGACCGCATCACGCATGATTTTCAGAATTCTCGGATTCAGGCCAATCTGAACGGACTTCAGGCCTATTTCGGAGAAACCATCAGCGTGCTCCCTGCCAGCACGTCTATAGATGGCAACACATGGCTGATCCGAACCTTTGGTCCCAAAGATCCGGGTACGCTCCACATGTTCAATCTCGAAAGCGCTGAAGTCCGCCCTGTCGCCAGCATCTTTCTGAGCCTGAAAGACAAGGAACTCGCCGAGACCCAGGTCATCAATTATTCGGCGCGCGACAATCTGAACATCACCGGCTACCTCACCCGTCCGGCAAACCTCGCAGAAGGGGAAAACCCGCCGCTCGTCATGCTGCCACATGGTGGGCCCGAACAACGTGATGTCCTCACCTTTGATTTCGATGTCCAGCTGCTTGCCGCCTATGGCTATCAGGTATTTCAGCCGAACTTCCGTGGGTCATCCGGATATGGCGAAGATTTCGCCAAGAGCGGTTACCGGCAATGGGGTAAAGCCATGCAGACCGATCTGGATGACGGCTATCAGGCCCTCATTGATGCGGGACTGGTCGACGCTGGCAATGCCTGCATTATGGGTGCATCCTATGGGGGCTATGCGGCACAGGTTGCACTGACCCATACGCCAGATCTGTATCGCTGCGTCATCTCAATCGCTGGCCCGAGTGATCTCAGGGAGATGCTGGATTATGAACGCAAGGAAGAAGGTCGCGACTCCGAAGCCTATCAATACTGGGTCGATCAGATCGGCGACCCCCGAAAGGACAAGGAGGCAATTGAGGCCATTTCGCCGATCAATCTTGTTGACCAGGCGATTGCGCCGCTTCTTCTGATCCACGGTGAGAATGATACAGTCGTGCCCATCGACCAATCCGAGGAAATGACAGAAGCCATGGAAAAGGCCGGCAAATCCGTGCGCTTTGTCGAACTGACCGAGTCCGGGCATTCCTATTACGGCACCGGCCAGGAAAAGCGTTATTACACTGAAATCCTGAACTTCCTCCGCCTTCACCTCCCATCCTCCCGCAATCGGGATTACGAAGAGCTTGTGTCGAGCCTTGCCCAGGCAGGCGAATAACACGACGTGAGAGGCGAAAGACCGGCCCTCCCAGCCCCTTAGTCGAGGTCAGCCACCTGCATGCCCGGTTCATATCCAAGCGCGGATAAGGGTAATGGCGCCTGAGGCTGTTCGAGGCACGGTGCCAGATCGCGCTCCCACCAGCCAACGTCATGCCAACTGCCATTCTTGAACCCGATATTCCGGTAAACCGCAAATGGCCTGAACCCTGCCGCCTCATGAAGCGCCGCGCTGGCCGGGTTGGGCAGGGTCACAACGCCATAGGCCTTGGTGAAGCCCTGACGCGTCAATATATCCGTCAGCACATCATAGAGCTTGCGGCCCAGCCCCTTTCCCCGAGCCTCTGGCGCCAGATAAACCGTCACCTCAACAGCCCATTGATAGGCTTTTCGCTCACGATATGGCGACCCGTAAGCATAACCAACGACCCGTCCGTCATCTTTCAAGACGATCCAGGGGTGAGACGGCCATAGTTTTTCGATACGTTGCGCCATGTCTTCCGGTCCGGGTGACGCCAGTTCGAAGGAAACACTACTTCCGTCGACAAATGGCCGATAGATTTCAGAACAAGCTCCTGCGTCGGCAGGTGTGGCGATTTGACACCTCATATCAGTCCATTCTTTGTGCTATTTGATCTCTCCAGGCCGCGTTCTGGCACATGAGAATTGGTTAAATAGACCGCCTCCAAGCCCCAAGGCCCTTCTGGTTGAATTTTTTTGAAAAAAATTCACAAGTGAAGAAGTTAATTTTTCCCGCAAAAAATTTACTACACTAATCGGTGTCGTGGTTAATGCTTTCTTAAGTGTTAACGATAGCAAACCCTACACGACCACACGCCAGAACGGATCATTCCGAAGATACACGCTGAACGTGTTTATTGCCAACTTCCCGAAATCATTGAAAATTTCACATAAACGCGTTCAATCTTGAGCGCTCTATGTATAGCTTGCTATATCAATCTATTCGCATGAATATTTAGATAGAATAGTTTATTAAAAAGGTATTGATTCAAAATACACCGCGTCGTGTTAGATTCTTTGATTTATTTACTATTGAATTGAAGACTTTTGAAGCAATGAATCTGCCTTCTTTATTGAAACTTTTGTTTACCTCACAAGCATAGCCTGAAACCACAAGAGTTCTTGACTGATTTCGAATAAAACAGTCTCCTCTGAAGATTATATTGCGGGAAATATGAAGTAGAGAACTACTTCTACGGAAGGTGGACAACTATGTTTAAGGATGAATACTCTAAATTTGAACGCGTTCAAACTACAGATGAACACGTTTATCAGAAATCTGAAGAAAATTTGACAACAGAGATCGGCGATTTAGTTGGTGTCGACCTTCTTGATCCAATCCTGGACCCGATCATCGACCCAATTCTCGGCATTCTCGATATGGTCACCAGTAATATTACTGATGAACTGAGTAATGTCGCCGTCGGCGTGAACTTCGTCTTCGAGTTTGACGGTAATATTGAAGCCGGCCTTGGTGTTATTACACTGATCAACCACGACACGAATGAATCGCAGGTCATTTCCATGGATGATGAGGCGGTCTCCATTCTGGACGACACGCTCACCCTGGACCTGGCTCAGGACCTCGACTTTGGAACCGAGTACAGCATCACCATCGATGAAGATGCGATCGTCGGCGTGAATGGCGAAGAATTCGGCGGCATCACAGAAGGCGAAATGGATTTCTCAACCGAAGTTCAGGACGGCACCAACGGCGATGACGAGATCGACGGCACTGAAGGCCGCGACAAGCTAATCGGTCGCAAAGGCGATGACATGCTAAGTGGCGAAGGTGGCAATGATGTGCTGAGTGGCCGCGATGGCGACGATAATATGCATGGCGGTGATGGCAATGACACATTCGTCGGCGGCGAAGGATTTGACAGTCACGACGGCGGAGAAGGCAAGGACACTGTCAGCTATCGCTGCGCTACTGAAGGCCTTTTGCTGAACCTCGCCAATATGCAACGCAGCACTGGCGACGCCGCAGGTGACACGTACATCAGCATCGAAAAATTCTATCTGTCCTGTCTCGATGACCGCCTTGTTGGCAGCGATGTACGCGACGTTGTCGTCCTGGATGAGGGTGACGACATCGCCCTGGGCCGCGGTGGCAACGACTCACTGAGTGGCGGCGATGGCAATGACCTGCTCTATGGTGGCGAGGGGAATGACCGTCTCTTCACCGGTGAAGGTGACGACATTCTTGAGGGAGGAAACGGCAACGACTACCTTCTCTCGCAAGGTGGCAACAACATTCTGACCGGCGGTCAGGGCGACGACATCTTCGCCTTCATGACCAGCGATACAGGAACCCATACCATCACTGACTTCGATGCGAATGGTAACGACAAGATCGCCTTCATCGAAACAGGGCTCCCGCTGCTTGATCTTCTCGATCTCTCAAATGCGCTGGATCTGCTCTCGCTTCTGGGCATCAACGTTCAGACCAATGGCAACAATCTGATGCTGGTTTCCGATGCCAATACAATTGAAATGGAGAACGTCTCGATCGACGACCTCTCTCTCGACAATTTCCTACTGATGTAGGTCAAAGAGTAGCGGATCGCCCTGGTG
>NZUJ01000071.1 GCA_002701295.1 Ponticaulis sp.
ATCTGAAAAATCAAAATGTTCAGGCAGAGCATCATGCACAGTGAACCGCGACGGGTCGTTAAAAATGGCGCTCAGGTTCGCCGTCGTTTCCGGGTGCTCAATGCTGCGGTGGAGCATGGTCGAAAGGTTCGCTGACGTCAGGTGCAGCTTTCCATCTTCTGTATCTGCCGAAGGTGAAACGGTCGCCGCATTGGCTGCCCACATCGAACTCGCCGAATAGCTCGCCTTCAGCAAAGCGGGAGTCTCAGTTGCCGCCTTCACGATATCTTCGGCTGTGCCTGAAAACCCTGCCTGTTTCAGAAAGGCGAGATTTGGGCGCAGGAGCGGCGGCAGAAACCCTTGCTTCAGTCCTGCCCGATGAAGAAGCCGCATTTTTTCCAGCCCTTGCAGGGCAGCTTCCTTCGGATTGGCAACTGCACCCGCATTCTTCGCGCTGGCGAGGTTGCCATCAGACAGGCCGCCATAATTATGGGTCGGCCCGATCAGACCATCAAAATTGACTTCGAACGCCTCGCTCAAGATGGAAACCCCTTGGCCGTCATACGTGCTGGCATTGGCGAGATCTGGCTCGCCTGCGGCCAAGCGCAGTAATCTGCCGCGTAAAACGCGCTCGGGCGATGATTTCCAGACATCCCCGGCCCACCGAACGGCAGCGCGGAAGATGCGCCGGCTGTCGGCCGGTTAAAGTTCAGAATACCCGCCCGCAAACGGATATGTGCCTCATCCCAAAGACTTTGCTGTTCGCTGATCAGCCCGGCGGACAGACCGAATTTGGTATTGTTGGCGATCTCGATCGCTTCATCAAAATCCTTTGCGCGCCAGACCTGCATAAACGGCCCAAACAGTTCTTCATCAGGAACATTTGAAACGCCCGTCATATCGATCACGCCGGCGGAAACAAACGCACTTTCATCAGAAGGATTTTGAAGTCTTTTCAGAACCTTGCCACCCAATTCCTCAAGCTTTGCCTGAAAGGCCTCAGCTCCATTTGCAGCTTGCGCACTGACCAACGGCCCCATGAAGATGTTCTCTTCATTCCAGGCACCGATCCGGATCATATCGCCCCGGCTGACAACCGCATCGACAAGCCGGTCACCCACAGCACCTTCCGGCACAATCAGGCGCCGCGCACAGGTACACCGCTGTCCCGTAGTCAGAAAGGCGGACTGGGCCGCAATATCTGCTGCGGCATCCACGTCGCCATACTCCCAGGCGATCAGCGGATTATTGCCGCCCATCTCGAGCGCCAGCATGATGTCTGGTCGCCCACCAAATTTCTTATGGATGAAAGTTCCGGTCGTCGCTGATCCGGTAAACAACACCCCGTCCAGATCGCCATCCAGCAGCGCAGCACCCGTATCGCGCGCGCCCTGAACAAGGTTAAGAACACCCGGAGGCAGACCAGCCTTCTCCATTGTCTTCACCAGAAGCTCACCTGTTGCCGGGGCCAGCTCTGATGGTTTGAAGACGATCGTATTCCCGGCCAGAAGCGCAGGAACAATATGGCCATTCGGCAAGTGACCAGGGAAATTAAACGGCCCCATCACAGCCATCACGCCATGTGGTCGGTGGATCAATTCAGACTGTCCAAACGCGGTCTCAGATACTTCGTGTCCGGTGCGCTTGTCATACGAGCCGATGGACAGCTCCACCTTGCCCTTCATCGCGCCGAGCTCTGCCTGAGTTTCCCAGAGCACTTTACCGACTTCGCGCGAGATCGTTTCCGGCAAAATATCAGCCAGCTTATCCAGCTCGGCCACATAGGCCCGCAATACAGCAATGCGCTCCTCCAGCGGTGTCCGCGCCCAGCCCGGAAAAGCTTTGCGAGCCGCAGAATAGGCGTCAGTCACGTCGGCAGCCGTCGCAGCAGCGCCCTCCCAGACCACATCGCCCGAGGCAGGGTCGGTCGACTGAAACGCAGCGCCGCTTCCCTGTTTCCATTCCCCGTTTATGTACAGTCCACTCATTTATTCGGTCCTGATCCAGATACGGCCTTTATGGCCTGATTTAACTTTCAGCGCGTCGAGCATTTCGGCAGTCAGAGTAATGCGGCCTTCTTTCGGCTCATCAAAATGCGCCCAGGCAACACGAAATCCTTCCAACTCGTCGGTTGAGACAAGTGCCGGAGGTCCGGCCTCATCTACGTCGCCCTGCTCAAAAACCACCTCTCGCGACTCTCTGATGGTGCGAATGTTCGACCGCGCGGTTGAGACCTGTGGTCCACCGTCAAAAATATCAACCACCCGTTCGAATCGGAACCCTTCCCATTCGAGCAGCTTCAGTGCGCCAATACCGTCCACATGGCAGCGCCCGATCACTTCACGCGCTTCAGGCGGCAGGAGATCCACATAGATCGGATATTTCGGCATCAGGTCCATGATGAACTGACCGTCCGTCACACCGGAATGATAATCGGCTTCCTGAAAAGACATCTCAAAGAATTGACGGCCAACTCCTTCCCAGAAGGGCGAGAAGCCATCCGGCGTCACAACACCGCGCAACTCGGCGAGCACCATTTCGCCAAACTCTTGCGGCGCAGCGGCCATAAGCAAATACCGTGACTGCGCCGCCAGACGCCCAGCCCCGCCACCCCGGAACTCCTTCTTCAGGAACAGCGTTCCGACTTCCGTATAGCCCATGAATTCATTGGTCAGCACCAGCGCATCCATGCTGAACCGGCGCTTCACCACATTCGACGACTGCAGGATGGTGATAATGCGATAATTGAAGAATGGGCGGACCATGCCAATGCCCGCCTTCACTGCGCAACACCCGGCCGTCTGACCGGAATGGACATCTTCCATCATCATCAGGAACTTGCCCTGTTGCGGTCCATCAGGCTGACGTGCAAAGGCTTTTTGCGACGATTTGAGCCGTCCGCTCACCAGCTCCTCATCAACGGGCAGACTGGTAAAGCCAGGACCGGAAAGGTCGGCCAGTTCCATCAGGTCATCGAAATCATCAAGCCGCGAAGGCCGCATCACCAACAATGTCATGATGTTTCCTTCATCAGCGCATGAATTTGATGGGCGTCCATCCGGCCATCAGCCAGCCGGGAGAGAATGAGCGCAGACAGCGCCGCACGCTCCTCAAAACTGTCGACCACGACGAACTCTTCAGCAGAGTGGATCCGCCCTCCGCGTACGCCGAGTGTATCAATGTTTGGCACACCCGCAGCGAAAATATTATTGCCTTCGCACACCCCGCCCGTCGACACCCAATCGAGATCGAGATCGAGCGCCTTGCCCGTGTCCCGTACATTTTCGAAGAGTCGCTTCTGTGCCGCGTTGAATGGTTTGGGCGGACGATAAAATCCGCCATGCATGTGACTGGTAATCCCATCAAGCTGATTCATCTCATTGACCAGGCGGTCAATCTGGCTTTGCGCCCAATCCGTCGCGTCGGCATCGGGCACGCGCACATTGAACCGAACCACAGCATTATCCGGCACCTGATTATTGGGTCCACCGCCGTCAATTTTGCCCGTATTAAAGGTCACGCCCTCGCGCTGACCATTCAGGCTCTCAAGACCGACGACAAACTTCGCCGCCGCCAGAACCGCGCTCCGCCCGTCAGCATGGGCGCGTCCGGCATGCGCCGACAGGCCTTTCAAAATCAATGAGAAATTTCCACTCCCCTTGCGTTCGCCAGCAAATCCGCCAGTTTCAAGCGCGGGCTCATAGGTCATGCCGACATGAGCGCCTTGGGCTGTCTCAGCCAGAAAAGGCGCGGACACCGGATTTCCGATTTCTTCGTCAGGAGTGATGATAATGCGATAGCCAAGCCGGGCTGCGTCAGGGTGCGATTCGAATGCCTTCAGCGCCTCAGTCATCACGATCAGCCCGCCTTTCATATCGGCGAGCCCTGGCCCATTCAGCTTTCCGTCACCAATATCCGTCACATCCAGAAAACCTGATTCAGCAGGAAAAACAGTATCATAATGCCCGGTCATAACGACCTGAACCGGCGCATCCGGCCGAACCGTATGACGTATCACAGGCCCGGTTTCATGCGTCACTGGCTGCCCCTGGCTTGAGACCAACTCTATCCCGCCCGCATCAATAATCTCTGTGCTTCCAGGCAGTTCAGAAAACCGCTTTTCGAGGTGCCGCACAAAGTCCTGAAGGCCTTTTGCGTTCCAACTTCCCGTATTCACCCGTGACCAGTCACAGGTCATCGCACACATAGCCTCACCCGTCCCGGAAATGCGGTCGAGCAACAGCCGATCTGCAGTCGTCAATTCACTAAGCATAACAGGAACTCATAACAGTTTCGGGCGCGGCGCAAGCCTTGATCGCGCTCAACAGCACAAACAAAAACGGCCTGGCAGAGCCAGGCCGTTTCCGAAAATATCAGCTGTGTCGCTTACTGAACGATGATCACAACTTCCGAACGACGGTTCAGAGGCTCACGAACACCATCAGCTGTTGGCTTAGCGTTCGCAGTCTCACCGAAGGCTTCGGTAGAGATCAGGTCAGCAGACACGCCGCGAGCGACGAGCGCATCACGAACAACCTGTGCACGGCTTGCAGACAGGCGAACGTTGTAAGACGCAGCACCCGAACGGTCAGCGTGGCCGCCAATCGTCACAGAACCAACAGAACAGTCGTTACGAGCTGCGATTGTCGAAACCGCACGGTCGATGACTGCAGCAGCTTCAGATGTCAGATCAGACTCATCCCACTCGAAGTACACACGGAACTCCTGAGACACCGTAGAACACGCTGGCAGCTGCTGAACCACTGGAGGTGGTGGCGGCGGTGGCGGCGGTGGTGGTGGAGGCGGTGGTGGTGGAGGTGGCGGAGGTGGTGGTGGCGGAGGAGGCGGCGGAGGTGGAGCCGCAAACTGCCAGCGCAGACCAGCCGTCACAGAGTGATCGGTGTAAGTTGTGTCGTAAGTTGACAGAACACCTGCATAATCGAGGTCTTCAGCAACAAAGTAACGGTAACCCAGGTCGAAAGTCAGCTGCTCGGTAAGACCGAAGCCGAAACCAGCCAGAGCCTGATAAGCAAACGCTGTCTCAGAATCGTCGATGCCGTTCACAGCAGAACCAGTATTGGTCAGCGTGTCGATCTGGTAATAGTTGACAACTGTCGAAGTCAGCTCAGTCACACCAAGACCTGCACCGATGTACGGCTCAAAACGACCACCTTTGTTGAAGTCGTACATCAGGTTCATCATGGCATCCCAGCCAAAAGTCTTACCAGATGGAACAACGCCAGTCAGAGTCGTTGCCGGAAGGCCGAGCTCATAAATGGTCTGACCATTGACTGAAGGAGGAACGTCAATCTTGGAGTTACGGAAAGTCAGGTCACCTTCAAGACGGAAGCCGTTGTCGAAGCCGTAGCCAAGACCAGCGCCGTAGATGAAGTCACCGACAACGTCGCCGCTGCCGCCGAGCGTACCTGGAACTGTTGATGCTTCAGCATCATAGTCCAGCGTGCCGTCGAAGTTGTAACCAATATCGCCACGAACGTACCAACCGTCCGTCGCGTTTGCGACACCAGTCACCGCTGCGAAAGCAACAGCCGCTGTGGCGCACAGAAGAGTTTTTTTCATACCCATCCCCTTGTGTGAGCCGCCAGCAAAAACAAACTGAGCGGCCGCAGGAAACTGTGTGGCAAATCCACACCAAGACTTACATATCGAGTTTTGTGGAAAAACGCGATACCTTTTCATGGTTAAGTCGTTGCATTTTCATGACGTTTTTGTGCTTCGCTGTATCAATGCAACAGTTTTCCACCTTATAGGCGAATTTTTACATGGTCCATGGAACTCGAGCAAAGAAGATACGTTATGGCGCGATTTTGGGCGCTGCCAGTGCTTCAATCACGTCTTTCCATGAAACAAGTTTAAAATTTTGCGATTCGGCGTTCTTTCCGTCAGCGTCATCCTGAACGACAAGCAGTCCTTCCGGGAATTCAGACCCGAGTTTCGCAGACGAAATAGTCAGGCCATCAGTATGGGTTACGCCGTCTAACAGCTCATCTGGAGACATCTGAATGGAAAATGTGCCAACCCACCGATTCGGAACAGCGCGCTCATAGACGATATAGCGGTCGCCTTCTTGTGCAGAAGCGACCAGATAACCGGCATCTGCCGTATCACGCCAGATATCCACCCCTTCAACATCCGCGACAAGACCTGTTCCTGATTCAACCGTGTCGATTGGACGTCGCGCCAGCTCTTCATTCCCGCGGAGATCGATTCGCCAGAGACCGAACGCTTCTTCGCCGACAAACAGCACGTCCTGGGTCTCATCATAAGAACACCCTTCAAGCTGAGTATTCAGCTTCAGCGTTGAGGCAAGTTCAGCATCATAGGCTGCGCCAGACGCGGCTTTCGAAATTTCATAGATTTCAACATGCCCGGTCTTGTAGGTCACAAAAACGCGGTAGCCGTTTTCGTCATAGCCCACACACAGGCCGTAAGGCTCAATGCGTTCTACAGGGAAATCACCCGCCTCACTTACCTCGCCTGTCGATGAGACCTGAAAGAGAGACACGCCATTGATGGTTCGGTTGGTCGCAGCGGCCAGATCAACACCATTACCCACACCGAAGACAACTTGCTGACGCAGATCGACATTGTTCAGCTCGCCATACGGCAGAAACTGCTGAACGGCGCCACTCAGGTCATACACATAAAGACCCGCCTGCTTGTCCGTGCCCAGCAACCGGCTGTCTTCCGGAGATTCTGAATTGACCCAGATCGCCGGATCATCTGCAGCATCACCTGACGACGCCACGGCTTCGGTTTCCGCAACGGGATACACTTTTGCGTATTGATCATTCAGATTCGTACTTGCGCACGCCGTCATCAGAACCAGCCCGGAAACCGCCATGCCGAATTTAAGTGTCATCTGTTCATCCTTGTTCGCCTGGGTGCATCTAAGCGGAATTGGAAATTCAGGAAATGTGTTAGCGCGCGGAAATCGGAAATGTCATGACAACTTCATATTTCAATTGACGTAGAACGACAGCCCGGCCCTACCTAATCGTCAAAACCGCTATCTGTCGGGCGCGAAGGCGCTTCTTCGGCATCATCCAGCGGACGCCCGGGAATGGCATACCCGTCCGACAACCATTTCTGCAGATCAACATCCGCGCACCGTTTTGAACAGAAAGGCTTGAATTCAGCCGCTGTTGGCCGGTTCTCGCAGATTGGACAAATCGTTATTTTGCTCATTCCACCGCTCTGATCTCAAAGGGGTTGGTTTGCGACACTTCGATATCCAAGTCAAAGCGGCTACCATATTTTCTGGAAAGCTCGGCCATCCAGTCGAACGTCTGCCCATCCAGGATATGTTTCATTTCCATACTGATGGTTGCTTTGCACGTGCTGGTGCGGTGATTGACAGCCGCGCGCTCAAACGCGCGTAAAAATTCAGCGAAGATTTCCAGCTTCCGACGCTGAGGCCCGCATTGCATCGGGTCAAATTCCAGCAAAGGACGGACCGTTCGTTTCAGCGAAAGCTCCATCAGACCCAGCGCAGACGGCGCCAGAACTTTTGCGCCACGAATGTCCGCAGTCTGCAGCTCACCAAGCATGAGGTCACGAAGGTTTTGCGCTTTCTGCCCTTTCGGCGCGCCGGCCAGGTCAAGCACGATCAATCCACTTAGGCGACGTAAGCGGATCTGATTTGCCAAATCCACTACAGCCGCCTCGTTGACTGACAGGCCGGATTTATTCCGGTCTCGCCCTGTCGTATCGACATCCACCGCTGTAAGCGCCCGGGTCCGGTCAATGCGGAGTACACCGCCACCGCTCAATGTAACGGATGACGCGAACGCAGTCTCAAAAGCCGCATCCAGCTCATTTTCTTCTGAAAGACTTATGGTCTCTACACTGCTGGTCGCAATGCCAAGATTACCGATCCAGTCGTCAAACGCCGTAATGCCCGATGGCAGCAAAACCTCGGCCTCGACAGGTTTCACGATTGCCAGCTTGTCGCCTTGCGCCTCGGCGCGCACCTGCACGACCATCCTGGCCCCGACTTCTGGTGGCGTGCGGCCAGTTGCGAGATTGAAGACCGCTTCCTCTCCGGTTTGAAGCTCCAGAAAGGCGAGCCCCTGCCCTTTATCAATGTGTCGAAGAATAGCGTTTAGTCGGTCACCACATCGCGATGCAGGATCAATTTTTCGATCGCGCCATATAAAGAGTTCGAGCGGCACGTCATCTGTGCCCAGAGCAACAGCGCGGGTTTCACCAATAAAGTTCTGAACCAGAACACGCATACTCAACCGCCATTGGGCACATGATAGCCTGCGCCTGTCAGCATGTTACGCGTTTCATAAACAGGCAGACCAACAACACTCGTATAAGATCCGCTCAGGTGAAGAATAAACGCGGCGGCAAAACCTTGAATGCCATATCCGCCCGCCTTCCCCTGCCATTCACCGCTGGCGATATAGCCATCAATCTCTTGCGATGACAGACGTTTCAGCTTGACCCGGGTGGGCACGACACGCGCCTGACAGCGGCCATCGGGTGCGATCACGGCCACACCCGTCATCACCTGATGGGCTCGACCGGACATCAGCTCCAGACACTCTCGGGCTTCAGCTTCGGTTTCGGTTTTTGGAAGGATTCTCCGCCCGACGGACACCACCGTATCAGCTGCGAGGATAATACTGCCCGCATGCTGAAGCCGAACAGCTTGGGCCTTTTCCTGCGCCAGTCGCAGCGCATAAGGCCTCGGCAATTCACCTTTTATCGGGGTTTCATCCAGATCGGCAGGATGAATGATATCCGGCGTAATTCCGATCTGCGCAAGCAGGTCTTTTCGACGCGGCGACGCACTAGCCAGAACCAGCCTGTGACGGGTGTTTTCCGTCGACACTTATCTGTATCTGTAAGTGATCCGCCCTTTTGTCAGGTCATAGGGCGTCATTTCGACAAGCACCTTATCGCCCGTCAGTACGCGGATACGGTTTTTACGCAACTTGCCAGCAGTGTGCGCGACGATCTCATGATCGTTTTCAAGTTTCACCCGGAAAGTCGCATTGGGAAGCAATTCCACAATGGTTCCGGTAAATTCCAGCATTTCTTCTTTAGCCATGCACTCCTCGTCGGCGGCCGTCGATCACTCAAGGGCTCGCATATAGTGTAATTCCAGCGGATTCGTCACCTTAAAAGGGTACGAAACCGAAACTAATTTTCAGGTACATAGCCTATATGGTTGTTTAGAAACACTTTTTCAAATGCTATTTGTGTCAGGTCTTTGCGTGTAGTGCGCAAATCAGGGTGAACAACCGGCGCGCTGTGTCGAAATCGGTCTCAATTTTTCCTGTCAGCCTCTGCGCCAGAAGCTCCGAGCCTTCATTGTGAATTCCGCGCCGCGCCATATCAATCGCTTCGATCTGATGCGGTGTCTGATGTCGAATGGCATCATAGTAACTGTCACAGATCAGGAAGTAGTCTTTCACAATGCGTCGGAACGGCGCGAGTGACAGAATGAAGGTATGAACCGGCGTATTGTCCTCTGATTTTATATCAAAAATCAGTCGGTTATCCTGCCGGAGCAGCTTCAGACGGTACGGTCCGGCCTGTTCTGACAGTAGTGAGAAGGAATTGTCTTCGAGAAGATCAAAAATCGCCACACGACGCTCGTGCTCAGCATCCGGCCCTGCCGCGCTGAGAGTCGCATCGTCTATATCGACCTCAATTATCTTCTCTGAACCGCTCACGTCTCAGTTTCCTTGCCGAATCGGATGGAAACACTCCGTTGGTGAGCAGGCAAGTGTTCAGATTGCGCCAGCGACATTGCCGCGCCTGCAAGATGGCGGAATCCGTCCTCTGTCGCTGACTGAACCGACATCCGCTTCATGAAGTCGAACACACCAAGGCCCGATGAGAACCGCGCTGCACCAGAGGTCGGCAGAACGTGGTTGGAACCCGTGACATAATCCCCCAGCGCTTCAGGTGCCCAGGCCCCAAGGAAAACAGCCCCGGCATGGCGCACGAATGGCAGGCTGGCTTCCGGGTCTTCGATTGCCAGCTCCAGGTGCTCCGGCGCGATCTGATTGGCAATCCGGCATGCTTCGTCGAGGTTTTGAGCCAGAATGATGGCTCCGTGTGCTGTCCAGGCAGCACGTGCCGTTTCAGCCGTCGCGAGCTCACCAAGCTGGCGTTCCACTTCGGCCAAAACCGCTTCTGAATGTTCTGGATGAACCGAAATCAGAATGGATTGCGAAGATGGGTCATGCTCTGCCTGCGACAGAAGGTCAGCCGCGATCCAGCTCGCGGGCGCTGATCCGTCACTGATAATGCAAACCTCTGACGGCCCGGCTATCGTATCAATACCAACCTTGCCGAACACCTGCCTTTTGGCTTCGGCGACAAAAGCGTTTCCAGGCCCGACAATCTTGTCGACCGGCAGCAGGTCGCCTGCGCCAAACGTCAGCGCGCCTACAGCCTGAGCGCCACCAATCGGGTAGTATTCCTGCACTCCAGCTTTCAGCGCCGCATACGCAACGGCAGGGCTCAAGACGCCATCAGGCGTGGGCGCCACCATAACGATCCGCTTCACGCCAGCCACCTTCGCAGGCACCGTATTCATCAGAACCGAGCTCGGATAATTCGCACGTCCTCCGGGCACATACACGCCGACAGAGTCGACCGCCGTCCAGCGCCAGCCCAGCGTCAGCCCGTGACCATCTTCGAAACTATGATCTTCAGGCCGCTGAGCTTCGTGATACTGAACAATGCGCTGATGCGCGAAATCAATGGCGTCGCGAACTGGTGTCGGGCAAGCCTCTGCCAGTTTTGACAACATCATAACCGGATTGGTCAGCGTATCGGTGTCGACCTTGAAGCGGTCAAAACGCTGAGTGTATTCGGCAACAGCCTCACCGCCGCGCGCCTGTACAGCGCCGAGGATTTCCGTCACCACATCGCGCGTATCAGACGCGTTGCCGCGCGGTTCAGCCAGAAAGCTTCTGAATTCGGAGGTGAACTCCGCATCTTTTGTCGAAAAAACGCGAACCATGTGTCAGCCCCGATCCTCGTGTTCGGGACGGTTACGCGTCTTCCAGGGCTCCGAAATATCGAGCAAAGTGGCATCCAGACAGTCGGCAGCAATCACCAGCTCGCCATCACCGGCAAACAGGATGCGCACCTCACCGCCCGGAGGCTCGTCATCATCAACCCAATCAAGAGACAGAACAGACAAGACCACGTCAGATGGCTTAGCCGGCAGCCCGCGCACTTTTACGCCGGTCACATCCTCGAAAGACAGAACGCTACGCACGCGCTGGTTCGCGCCTTTCTGAGATTCCGCCCCGGCTTCCCAGCGGAAGCGGTTGAATTCAATACGAAAACGACGCTGTCGCCCCTCATACACAAGGTCAGACGGCTTGCACACGCCATCCTGACAGGCTGCGGATAAAACGCTCAGATCGTCCTTGTTAACGGCCATTAGCCGCAATGAACTGGTTCCCGACACTTTTGCCTCCGCATGCAAATCACACTTATTCGCTTCCTCGCGTAACGGAAGCTCCGCATGCATTTAGTTTCTCTTCGAGTTTCTCAAAACCCCGATCAAGGTGATAAATGCGATTTACGACAGTTTCACCCTCAGCGACCAGTCCGGCGATCACCAGACTCACCGATGCCCTCAAATCGGTCGCCATGACGGGCGCACCGACCAGCTTGTCGACACCATGCACGGTCGCCGTCTTGCCCTGCACGCGAATATCAGCGCCAAATCGGTTTAGTTCTGGTGCGTGAAGAAATCTGTTTTCGAAGATATTCTCAGTAATCGTGCTCACGCCATCCGCAGTCGTCATCAGGGCCATAAACTGAGCCTGCAGATCGGTCGCAAATCCCGGATGCGGCTGAACATCAACGTCAACAGCCTTAAGCCGCGATCCATTTCGCATCACGCGCACGCCATCATTCTCAACCGTTACAGTCACACCCGCATGGCGCAGGTGTTCGATCAGAGACGTCATTTCCTTGGCAGGGGCGTTCTCAAGCAGCACATCCCCGCCCGCCGCTGCAACGGCCATGGCATACGTGCCTGCTTCAATCCGGTCCGGCATTACGGCATGATTGACACCATTCAGCTTATCAACACCTTCAATCGTGATGCATGATGTGCCCGCGCCTTCGATTTTTGCGCCCATCGCCCGAAGCATCGTTGCGATATCAACAATCTCAGGCTCCTGAGCGGCATTATTGATCTGTGTCGTTCCATTGGCGAGTGTCGCCGCCATCATGGTGTGCTCGGTCGCGCCGACAGACGGGAATGGCAGATCAATAATCGCGCCCTTGAGCCCGCGGATCGCGGCGGCTTTCACATAGCCTTGCTCGATGACGATATCAGCGCCCATCGCCTGAAACGCTTCCAAGTGGAAGTTCACAGGGCGTGCACCGATCGCACACCCACCCGGGAGAGACACGGTTGCATGACCTATCCGCGCGAGCAGAGGCCCCAGCACATTAAAGGTCGCACGCATTTTCCGAACAAGGTCATACGGTGCAATTGTCGAGCTGATATCCGCTGCGTTCAATCGGCACGTCGATTCGTTCTGCGGCCAGTAGACATCGACGCCAAGCGACGACAAGAGCCGCGCCATGAAACGTGAGTCAGCGAGATTTGGCATATTCTGCAACTCAACCGGTTCATCGGTGAGAAGCGCAGCTGCCATGAGTTTGAGGGCGGAGTTTTTCGCCCCCGAAATGCGGATATTTCCGTTAAGGGGGTGTCCGCCCTGAATGATAAGTGTGTCCATGCGCCACGCTATGCCGAGAGTCGAAGAAAGGCAAAGGCGTTATTTAGGCGATTTCGGGCCATTTTCAGCACCCTCTGACCGATCTGTTTCGCCAGATTTGCGGGCGGCAGCTTTTCGCCGACGCAGATTGGCACGAAGCGCCGCCTTCAGTCGGGCTTCTTTCTCGCTGATTTCTGGCTTTTGCGGCGGCTTGGAGGATTCTTCAGACATTCTTATCAGGCTTCAGCTAAGAGGGGTTTTCAACTCGCAAAGTTTGAGGTAACGAGCCCGCTCTGCGATTTCAATGCCGCGGTAGCTCAGTGGTAGAGCGCACCCTTGGTAAGGGTGAGGTCGGGAGTTCAATTCTCCCTCGCGGCACCATTCATTCCAGTTTTGCTCCGCAAAAAAATTAGCTCCAGTGGAGCGAATTTAGGAATGAATTGTGCAGCACCTTTTGATCACCCGCGCTGGCTGCGCCAGCGCGATGAATCGCGCTCAAGGCTGCAGCCACACAATCCACCTCCGCCAAGTGAAGTGCACCGATTTCAGGAAGCCGGCTCAGTCGGCGCAATGCAGGGGGCAATCTCAAAGCGCCGACTGTAACCAATCAGGAGTGTGCGGTGGTATAGGGAGGACTCGTCCAGCGCACACTCAACAGATAGCGGCCCGCTGCTCAGTCAGACAGGTGAATAACGGTTACCCAGCAGCGTTACAGGACGTTACACTTGCCTGAGTCCTCAATCCGCTACGCGCTCAGACAATAGTTTTGCATTTAAATTCAGATGCTTCTGTCCAGTTATCTCAAAAAGCGCGGCATATGGCTGAGCATTCGAAGGTTGCGTCGCACTCCATTGAAGCGGAGCCCCTTTCGCCATCAGGGCTTCTGAAATACCGACCAGACCTGTATCTCGTGTACCGGTCAGCGCCCAGATCTGATTGTCTGAAGGCCCGGGAGATACACTGAAGACCGCATAGTCGCGATACAGGGCCTCGCCAGGCGCTGCAAGAAACGCTTCGCTGACAAAATAGGCTTTCGTCTCAGTGTCCATGATCTCGTCATATGTCGCCCCGAGCTTATAAGTTCCGTCTTGAAAGACGTAGCTCTCTAGCGCCCCAAGACCGCTGGTCAGACCAAGATAGACAATATCACAGCATTTGAGAAATTCAGGTTCAAACTGAGATGCCAGTACGATTCGATAATCCGTCTGCTTCAGAACTGGCATCATGGTATTCAGTGCAAACGCGGTGGATACAGGCAGATATTCCAGCGAAATATCCTGATACCGTTGATAGGATTCCGGATCAGCTTCTTTACGCGCATCCAGATCGAGAGCCGAATTGATGTCGAAATCCCGGATGAGGCGCTCCAGAAACAAGCCATCCTCAAACTCGCCGACGATATAATAATCCCCCAGAACCAGAATGACCTCCTTGTCGCTGTTCACAAGCTCCTGCCAGACAGGCGCCGTCTGCGCAGCCATCTCGCCACTGCTTCGAGTGCTGAAATAAGCCCAACCAAGAAGGTTGAGCGCCAATACGATGGCCACCAAAGCCATCACCGGTTTGGGTATGCCCCAGCCTTTTGCAACTGCGCCGGAACTCGCCTCCACATCATCTGGCATCGGTTTCGGGCTGACAGTGGAGAGCGCCAATTGGTATTCACCAAGTGGAATAGTGATCTGCGCGTCAGGTGAATCCGTCTCTCTCAGATAGTGGTCTTCGAGACGCTTTCGGAGGCGATGAATGTACACCCGCACACTTGAATCATCAGCGTCGTTGCTGAGATCCCGACCGAATACCTCATGTGCGATTTCGGCTTCCTTGGGCGTGGTGCCCTCAAGACTGCGCTCTGCAAGATAATCGAATAGCTCGCGAATTCGTCCGGATCGGGCAGGAATGCCGAGCGATCGGAGCCGGTCAATTTCGGCAGCGAGCTGTTCAGAAGACGGTTGCGTCACGGTCTGCCTCAATCATGTCTAAAAGGCAGATTTCGCCTTGTTCAAAGAAAGACGCAAACCGCTTTCGGAACGGTTTGCGTCTTCATATCCTGATGATCTTAAAGACTCAGCTGAGATCAGTCACCAGACTCGGCCAGTTTCGCCAGACGGGCTTTCTCTTTGTGGGCCAGATCGAGGACATAGGCGCGCGTTGCAAGAATCTCGTCTTCGCTCATGGCTGCAGAAAACCCAACCATGCCATTGGCCTCAAGAAGCCCCTCGCCAACGATCAGCTTCCAGGTCTGTTCGTTGTCGATGGCTGCCGAATAGCGCAAGTCCGGGATCACGCCGCCACCATGACATGTGCTACAGAACCGGCGGTACAAACTGCCACCAAGCGCAATTGTTTCCGCATCAGCCTGTTGCACAGGCGGGTCAAGCATAGGCGTCCCGAGCTCCGTCACATCGGGCAGCTGAGCCTCACCTTCGAGCGAGAACACCAGCATCCGGCTTCGGTTTTTCGTGACCCCTGTCCCGAGCCCGACGACACCACCCCAGCCAGCAAGAATGCCGACATATTGTGTGCCATCCACCTCGAATGTCATCGGAGCGGCAATCGCGCCGGTCTGGATAGGCATGGACCAAAGTTCAGTCCCATCAGCTGCGTTGAACGCCTTGAAGTCGCCGATTGAATTGCCCTGAAAGACCAGGCCACCGCCAGTTGCCAGCAACCCGCCATTCCAAAGGCCAGGATATTCCACACGCCACCTTTCGGTCTGGGTCACCGGATCCCACGCCAGAAGCGAGCCAAGCGCACGCGATCGCGGTTCCACAGGTTGAATAACCTCGGGATCAGCAGGTGCAGGCAGTCTGTTTGCCGGATCAGGACGCGTCATCGGATTGTCGCCACTGCCAACCATCGCACCCTGCCCGCGTGTGCCAATCGCCGTGTTGAAACTGTATGGTGCGAAGTCCCAGGCATCAGGACTATCATAACGGCCCGGCGCATTTTGAGCAGGAATATAGACCAGCCCCTCATCCTTACTGAATGCCATTGGGTGCCAGTTGTGTCCGCCGAGTGGTCCCGGAAACATCACAATCTGCTGGTCCAGATAGCGCGCAGATGCATTGACGACCGGTCGCCCTGTCTCCGGGTCGATGCCTTTTGCCCAGGTCACATTCGTATAATTGTTTGCGGAGATGAATTCGCCGGTTTCCCGGTCAAGAACGAAGAAGAAACCGTTCTTCGGTGCCTGCATCAGCACTCCGCGCTCTTCACCATCAATTGTCAGATCCGCCAGCATGATGTGCTGGGTGGCCGTGAAGTCCCAGGTGTCGCCGGGCGTCGTCTGGAAGTGCCAGGCGTATTCACCAGTCGAACCGTGAATTGCCACGATAGAGGAGAGATAGAGATTATCGCCGCCTTCAGGCGAGCGATATTGCTGGTTCCACGGCGCGCCATTTCCAACCCCAATATAGACAAGATCAAGGTCCGGATCATATGCCATGGCATCCCAGACGGTGCCGCCACCCCCCATTTTCCACCATTCACCGGTCCAGGTCTCGGCAGCCTTCTGGAGATAGTCAGGTTGCGCTTCCTCATCAGGATTTCCCGGAACCGTATAGAACCGCCAGGCTTCCTCACCAGTTTCCGCATCATAAGCGCCAACATATCCACGAATGCGCCCCATATCAGCGCCGCCATTGCCGATGATAACCAGACCATCCTTGGTGACCCTTGGGGCACCTGTGATGGTGTATTGAAGCGATTGATCCACAGTCAGCGTCGACCAGACCTCACTACCCGTTTCCCGGTCGAGAGCGATCAGCCGTCCATCCAGCGCACCGAAAAAGAGCTTGTCTCCCCAAGCCGCAAGTCCGCGATTGACCACATCACAGCAGGGTTTGACTCCTGTCTTGCCTTCAACACCCGGATCAAACTCCCAGAGCAGCTCACCCGTGGTGGCATTATAGGCCTTAACCTTGCTCCACGCTGTCGTGGTGTATAATTTGCCGTCAATCACGAGCGGCGTCGCTTCCTGCCCGCGCGCTGTATCAAGATCAGCATACCAGGCCAGCTTCAGTCCTGACACGGTCTCCTGATTGATCTCACTCAGCGGACTATAACGCTGTTCCGACCATGTCCGCCCATAGGACAACCAATCGGATGTATTGGCGTCAGCCGTCGCAAGATCCAGAGCCGTTATCGACCGTTCTGCAACCGCCGCGGCCTCATCGTCTGGCGTGCTGGTTTCAGCTGTTGGTGCATTGGAACACGCCTGAATCATCAGTAGCGCACAAGCAAATCCCGGTACGACTGAGCGTATCAATCTCGAATCCATTTCGTTCTCCCCGCAAGCCAATACGCTGTCATTACAGTCGTATAACGGCCTCTTTATCGTCGTCAGTGTACCGGGCTAGCACCAAATTGACAGATTGTCAGCGGCGATATGGCTTTCAACATTCAGTGATTTGACGCTTCGACCAGAACGGATCAGTCTTTTCCGCAAACAGACCCTGTCGAACCAGACAAACTCGCGCGCGAAACGGTTCAGGCAGATCAAAATGGGGATGGATATGAAACGCAAACTCCGCGAGTCGGCATGCCTTGTCGCCTTCACATTTCTGCTGGCCAGCTGCGCAAGCCCAAGCTCTCAGAGCACATCAGATGTAAGTGCGCCGCAGACAGGCGAACCAAAGGTTTCCGCACCCAACCAGTATAGCGGCTACTCTACAAAGCGGTTTGATGGATATGAGCGCTCCTCATTCTACATACCCGTGAGAGACGGAACTCGCCTCGCCGTCGACCTGTTCCGCCCCACGCTGGATGGTGAGCTGGTGGATGACAAACTTCCCGTCGTCTGGATGCACACGCCTTATAACCGGCGAAGCTATCGCGGACAGCCCGCTGCTGAAGCCTATCCAGGTTATGCACTCGAACTCGTGCCCTATGGCTACAACGTCGCCGTAGTCGATTTTCGCGGTGTTTATGCCAGCTTCGGAAAGAACATCGGCTACAACCGAGGTGAATGGGTCGAAGCGGCAAAATGGGATGCGTATGACATCACAGAATGGTTCGCCGATCAGTCCTACAGCAATGGAAATATCGGCATGTGGGGATGTTCAGCCACAGGCGGCAGTCAGATGCAGGCACTGACGACCACCCCCCCATCTCTGAAAGCTGTCATCCCGATGAGTGCCGAACTCGACGCTTATGCGTTCGCCATGTCAGGCGGTGTGCCGCGCGGTCAAGCCATATCGACCCCCGGCTCAACGGCCAGTCAGGATATGATCCGCAGGCGCGATATCATGGCCGTTGCCGTTGATGGCCCTGAAGCAGAAACGCTTCTGGAGCAGGCCAAAGCCGAACACGAACAAAATATCGAATCCGTTGGCCAGGTCGATTTTCGGGACAGCTTGTCCCCTTCAACCGGGTTCGAATGGTGGGCCGTTTCCAGTCCTCACACTTACCTGGACGACCTCAAATCCGCCAACACAGGCGTGATGGTCGTTGCAAACTGGGATGAAGCCGGCACGTGTCATGGCAGCTTTCTGACCTTCAACAATCTCAATCCGGAGAACGTCAAACTACTTGCCGGTCCATCCACCCATTGCGCCTGGTCGGATGTCGAAGAGAAGACGGGCTTCAATCTGGTGACAGAAGAGCTCCGCTTCTATGACCATTGGCTAAAAGGCGTGGACAACAACGTTATGTCCGAACCTGCCGTCACTTACTACACCTATAATGCGCCAGATGATGCCGCCTGGCGTCAAAGCGAGGTCTGGCCTCTGGCAGACGAAGTTCGCACTCCCTTTTACCTGACGCCGGAAAATCGCCTTCAGGAAACAGCAGCCACAGGGCAAACCGAAGCGGTCGACTTCGCCATGACAGAGCCGCCGCTGGCACAAACCGTGACGCTTGGCCCGTCTGAAGGTGGCGCCCTATTTGAAACCGAGCCGCTGGAACAAGCTATTGAGGTCACGGGACATCCGGTCGCCAATCTATGGATATCGTCAGACCAGCCGGATGCTGACGTAACGGTCTATATTCACGATGTGGCCCCGGACGGCAGCAAACAATCTTACCAGATGCTCGGCAGGCTGCGCGCCAGCAGACGCGCTATCGCAGAAGCTCCCTTCGACAATCTCGGTCTGCCCTGGCATTCTCACACGATTGAAGACGCTGCGCCGATACCCGAAGGGCAAGCCGTCGAACTCGCAATCGAGCTCTTCCCAATGTCCTATATTTTCCAGAAAGGGCATAAAATTCAGGTTCAGGTCGCTGCGTCCAGTCCGGACGCAGAAACACAAAACGGTCGTGTCAGCCTGCTGACTGGCGGAGAAAAGGCATCATGGATTGATCTTCCCATCATCCCATAACGCCCGCTTTCAGCTGGATCTGAAGGCTTGCTGATATTCCAGGTTACAGCCCCAGAATAAGCCAGGTCAGTCCGGCTGACACCGCAACACCTAGTATGACAATCAAGGGTGAAGCATTCACTGGAGCGATGTCTGTCTCCCGCGTCTCTGCGACGGGTCGCTTACCCGTAATCATCGGCGGTACAAGATTGGCCTTCAATACGAATTTATAGACAAGAATGGCTGCCACATGCAGGCCGATCAGTATGTAGAGCGCGCGAAACGCGTTCTCATGAAGGCCCGCAATCATTCGGCCAGTGTCAAAATCGACCATATGCGATAGCGGTCCGGATTCGATCCCATCCACATCTACGGCAAAAAGCCCAGTCGTAACTTGCGCAACCAGCACCAGAATAAGTGCCACCACGCTCAAGGCGCCAATGGGATTGTGGCCAAGACCTGGCTTGTAGGGCTTCTCTTTGAGGTGTTTTACATAACCCATGATCGCGGCAGGACCTTTGACGAAATTTGAGAACTTCGCAGTCGAAGCGCCAAATATCCCCCAGTATATCCTGTAGATCAGAAGAAATAGCACCGCATAACCGAAGTATCGGTGCCATCCCATATTGCCGAGGCCATATTGGGACCAGCCTGCGGAAACCACCAGCTGGTCCAATTGTTTCCAGATGCCATGATTGTCTGCCGTCGACCATTGGCAAATGATCAGCGTAACAAGCAGCCAGTGAAACGAACGAAGCGTCCAGTCCCAGACCGTAATCCGGGACGGGTTTTCAGACAGGCCAACATCTGACATCTGTTTGGTCTCTAGTCGTCGAGACGGAAGTTATCGTGGCAGCCTTTGCACGAGCCACCAAGGCCAGCAAATGCTGCACCAGCAGCTTCCATGTCACCAGCATCAGCAGCTTCACTCAGCGTCAGAGCCGCCGTTTGAAAGCGTTCGCGCGCAGCCTCAAACTCTTCTGGATTTTCCCAGATCGCCGGAAGCGCTTCGGTTTCAAAACCAGCTTCCGGTCCTGTGCCTTCGGCAAACCAGTCAGCGGATTGATTAGAAAGGGCACGCAGCTTGGTCGCAGCGTCAGCTACGACGGCAGGATCAGGAGAACCAGAGCGGATCTCATCGCTTACAGCTTTGAAGTTCGCACCAACGCGCTTGAAACGATCCTGACGATACTCGATTGCTTCCTGAACTTCACTTTTGGCTTCAGTTGGTGTTTCGGCAGCAGCAGTTGGCTCTTCAGCAACAACTTCCGGCTCTTCGGCACCGCCACAGGCCGCGACCAGAAGCGACGCGCTCACACCCATTACAAGCAAAACGTTTTTCATAAAATCACCCTCTACATAGCCGATTCCGGACCGGATTTCGGCAGCTCCTCAGCATCAAACATAATGCTAGCGCTAATACAGTCAATCGCCGACGGAGAGAGTTCTCTCATCCTTCCGGGTGCACGTGTTCAAAATTTCGAAATCAAAAAAAAACCCGGCAGGAAGGACCTGCCGGGTTTCGAATTTCAGATCGGACCTGATCTTAGTATGTGTACTTGAAGCCAACTTCGATCGTGCGACCGAGAGCGTCAATACCCATACGTGGGTCATAACCGAACTCTGCACGAACGAATGGTGGATCTTCGTCCAGAATGTTCAGGACAGTACCGGTAACGCGCAGGCGATCAGTAACGTCATAAACATATGTCGCATCAAATGTCAGCGTACCGTCAATGTCATTGCCCTTGGTGAACTCAGGCACTGGAGTCGACGTACCCGGGATCAGACCAATCGGATCGATTGAGCCACGCTCATCAGTCACACCAGACACATAGCGTGCCGTGAGGCGCGCATTGTGATCACCCTGGTTGTAGTTGAAGAACGCATTGATGCGGTGTTTCGGCGCAGAGAAACCAACTGAACTGAAGTTCAGGTTGCCAAGACGATCATCTGCCTCAGTGACCTGGAAGCCATCAAGCGTACGAGCACTCGTGGTCAATTCTGTGAGGCTTGTACCTGTCAGACCGAAGGTAAGATCAGCAGAACCGATTGGGAACTGATAGTTGATCTGGTAGTCGAAACCAGAGGTCATCTGGTCCGAGCCGTTACCAATGTCAGTTGTGACACGGTTCAGGTCTCCAGCCGTCGTGTAGATCATGTTCGCTGTATCATTGATACAACCACCACCCGGATTGCTGATCGGGTTATCGTTGAAATCAACGCGACCAATCAGAGCGTGAGAACAATCCGCATAGAATGCCGTTACATCGATCGGAGCCGTTGTTGGATCATTGTCATGATCAACCAGTCTCGTTTCTTCGGTGAACACAGAGTCAGCGATGAAGTTGTGCGGAACAATCTCACCAATCTCACCCATAGTGTGGATGTCGAAATAGTCGAGCGTGATCATGATGTCGTGGTCACGAGCAAAGCCGCGGCTCTGCCAGATCGCACCGACGTTCCAGGATTCAGCTTCCTCAGGTTGAACGTCTGCACGTGTGACGCTTGTACCCGCAAGCCATGCTCCATTTGCCACGGTGTAAGACCGGACAACGTTCGTGATGTTGCCTGGCTGAAGCGTGATTGGCGGCGCCTGGAAGTTCGTACCGATAGAGGCACGGAATGCCAGCGGGTCAAAGACCTGCCACTTACCAGAAATCTTGTAGACCGTTGCACCCAGACCGCCAGAGAACTCTTCACGACGAACAGCTGCCTGGAAGTTGATATCGTCTGTCAGCGGAAGGTTTGCTTCACCGAAGAACGAATAGGACTGTTGGTCGTAGTAATCCGCTGGGTTTGTACCGAAGAAGCCGTATGGACCTGGTTCGTTCAGCGTACAACCATTGAACTCCGGATCATCATTCGGAAGCGGACGCTGACCTTCTGGCCACGCACACTTGGTTGCGCCATTATAGAGTTCACTTGGAACGAACTGACGGCTCTCAATCATACGACCCTGGCCACCAACAGCCCAGCCGATCTCGCCGCCTGGAAGGCTGATTGGCAGAACACCATCAAAGACTGCGTCGAATGTCAGGCTGTTGACGGTAGTCTCAGAGTACCGATCATCAAAGAGCCAAGCGACCAGCTCATCAGGGTTTTCAGAACCCGGAATGTAGTTCGGGTTTGACAGTCCAAGTTCAGGCTGTTGAGCAAAGGCTGTGGAGAATGGGTTGTACCACAGACAGCCATTCTGACCGGCCGCTGCTGGGTTTTGTGTACCGAGCTGCGACGAATCGAGGTCTTGCGCCGCACAACCTGGACCACCGAAGCCGTTCAGGGCTTCCTGCAGACGATAACCCAGATAGTCAGGGTCGGAATATGCAGAAATAGACTGGTTATACGTTACGCCGAAGTTGTAGCCGACATCTGACGCAGGACCAAAGAAGTCGCCCAGCGTGCCGTCGAGAGACGCAGAAATCCGCCAGATCTGGTTATCAATGCTTGCCGCATTACCGAAACCTTCGCCACGGCCACCAACCGGGTTACCATTGTGCGCGAATGGGCGCAGCAGCAGAACGTGATAGTAGCTTGTGTACGGAGACAGATAATTCTGATCCCAGCCCGAACGCGCAGCAAATTCAGCTGCATATGGGTTTGAGACCGGAACCTGATACTGGAAGGTCGCGCCAGTTGTTGTGCCCGGACCCTGCGTGGTTGGCAGAGATGGAGACGCGAACTGCTCAGGAACCTTTACCTGACCGTATGAGAAATCAACGTGCAGGTTCATGTTGTCGTTGATCTCAGTGTCAAACTGAGAATACGCACGGAAAATGTCCTGATCTTCTACCAGGTTATAGTAGGAGATGTAGTTATAGAGACAACCTGCACCACCTGGTGCTTCGTTTGGCGAGTAGATACCGTCAACCGCCTCACAAGATGCCTGCGTGAAGTCAGGGATCGCGCCGGACAGGAATGAACCGGTAGCCGTTTTCGGATAGTACAGGCCCAGGTTTGTCAGAGAAGACCATGAAGATGGGTTCTCAGTGTATGGCACATAAGACCAGTCACGTTCTTCGGTTTCGAGACGCGAGCGGTGCTCCCACTCAGCAGCTACGTAGAAATTGGTATTGCCTTCACCCCAACCGGCGATGACACCCATATCCCATTCGCCGTCTGAACCGTCGACATACTTGTAGTTGGCTTTGCCTTCAAAGCCTGTGAAGCCATCTTTCGTGATGAAGTTCACAACACCACCGACAGCGTCAGCACCGTAAATAACGGCCGCGCCGTCTTTCAGGACCTCAGTCCGCTGCAGCGCCATGCTCGGGATGTTCGACAGGTTTTCACTCATACGACGTCCGTTGAGGAGCGTCAGAGTCTTGTCAGCGCCAATACCGCGAAGGTTGAAGCTCGGAGAACCTGTCAGGTTACCGCCACCGAAATAGTTGGCTTCACCAGAAGTCGGACCAGACTGAGTCAGCTCTTTCGCGAACTGGAGACCCGTCGGGCTACCCTGAAGCTCAAGATCCTGCGCGGAATAAACGTTGACCGGCAGAGCAGCATCTTCAGGCGTACCCCGAATAGCCGAACCCGTTACAACAACAGTTTCCTGAGTGAATGTTTCGTCTTCCTGGACTTCCGGAATCCGTTCGACGTCTTCTTGCGCGTACGCAATGTTTGATTGAATAGCAAAAGCTAAGGCCGCCATACTGGCGTACTTTAATCCGGCCCTCATCGATTTCCTCCACTACGATGTTTTTTTTATCGCGCCTCATTTTCTGAGGTCTGTGAGGAATAAGAGTTGAGATGAATGCGTTTGTAAATCCCCTGATCATCAGGTTTTAAATGGACCGAATATCTATTCTACTAGAAGAGTGACAGAAATACCACACTCATTCTACTTCCGAACGGAACTGGAATCACCCGGCAAAAATGCGCAAAAGTGACAAATTGTCAGTAATCATTGCGCTTTAGTAACGCGAAGAAGAAGAGTTCAACTTCGTTTTTGTACTGCCCAAGCAAAAATGTTCTCATCGGTTTTCATATGAAAAACGGCCGATTTTTTTTTAGTTCAGGGTCGATTTTTTTTTGAAATTTTTGGCCACAACGTAGATTTCTGGCGAATGTGCGCGACTCGCCGGGGGTTTCGCATGGTAAACCTGACCAAAATTATGCTTCAGGTCGGCCAGCAAGTCGGGACTCGTTCCGCCCTGAAACACTTTCGAACAGAAGCTTCCACCCGGTTTCAGCGTCTTCATTGCGAAGTCCGCCGCCAGTTCAACCAGCCCACTCGTTCTCAGGTGATCGGTCTGCCGATGCCCGGTTGTGTTCGCTGCCATATCCGAAAGTACGACATCCGGAGGCCCACCAAGATCCCGAATCAATTGCTCAAGAAGCGAGTCATCACTGACGTCGCCCTTGTAGAGAATCGCCCCGACAATCGGCTCCATTTCGAGGAGATCAATGCCAACAATTTTCTCGGCGCCG
>NZUJ01000072.1 GCA_002701295.1 Ponticaulis sp.
CTTTTACTGAACTGATCCGCACCACCCCGCCATCCCGGCGGGTGTCTTGTCAGGGCTCGCTGGCTCGACAAGGACTAATTCAATGTACTCATCCGACAACGATATCGAAGCTATTGCGCGCGGCCTGATCGATCACACGCTTCCAAAGCCCGAATGGACTCATGGCGCCCATTTCGCAGCAGCGGTCTGGCTGATCCAGTCACCGGACCATGATGCTGAGCGCGACATGCCAGGATTGATCCGCGCCTATAATGAAGCCTGCGGAGTGGCCAATACAGATACTGAGGGCTATCACGAGACGATCACTAAGGCATCCATCCGTGCGGCAGCCCATTGCATGAGCCAAAATCCAACGCGAGGACTGGCCGAAGCGACAAATACAGTGCTGAGGTCCGGCTTCGGAAAAGCAGACTGGATTCTGGCCTATTGGACACGTGAGAGACTGTTTTCTGTGGAGGCGCGCCGCAATTGGGTGGCACCTGACAGGCAAAATCTTCCCTTTTGACTAAAGTCGGAGGAGAAAAAACTTGGCGAACCCGGAATCAGGAGACAATTACGTGTCATGAAACTTGCCGGCGTAGACTTAAACCTGCTCGTCGTATTCGACGCGCTGATGATTGAACGAAATACCACCCGTGCGGGCGAGCGCATCGGTATGTCTCAGCCCGCGGTTTCCAAAGCGCTGAACCGGCTGCGGTATCTGTGTCAGGATGAGCTGTTCGTTCGCTCTGCCGAAGGTATGCAACCGACGCCTCGCGCGATGGAGTTGTCGACCCCGGTTCAACAAGCTTTGCAACAGATTTCCAATGCGCTGGAGCCTGGCGAATTCGATCCCAAAACGGCAACACGTTCTTTTCGGCTTCTGACGAATGACCTGATCACACGTCTGTTCATGCCAGCCGTGATGGCGCGCATTGATGAGGAAGCTCCGAATATGGAGATCCACCTGTCGTCGATCACGCCCAATACGCTGGAGCTGCTCGACAAAAGCGAAGCTGACATGGCGATTGTGTCCATGCCGCCTCCGGGAGACCCGTTTGAGTCGGCTGTTGTGATCCATCCAAGTGAATCTGTACTTCTCATGCGTGAGGGCCATGACCTGGCGACTGGCGATCTCACGCGGGAACGCTTAGAGGACGCACGCTATATTGCTGTGACCCTGACGGGTGCCAATCAGGCTGGTTACCTCAACATATTCGATGGCGATGCCATGAAACGGAAGATCGGACTGTCGATTGATCAGATCATGGCGGGACCGGCGATTGTTGCAGCCAGTAACCTCGTGATGGTGGTCCCAAAACGCCTCGCTGCCTATCAGGCCAGCATGCAAAAGGTGGTGTATCGTGACCTCCCCGACGTCCAGCATTCAACCATCCCGGACGCCCGTCTGGTCTGGCATAAACGCCTCAACAATAACCGGCCGCACGTCTGGTTTCGTGACCTGTTGATTGAGGTCGGTGGTGCCAATCCTCGTTATTCCAGAAGGGAATACTCAGGATAACACTAATTCATTTTACGAATAGTGTAGTGCACTATATATATCAAACACGGCTCGGACGAAGCCGACTGATATATAAGGAACTGCATCATGAAAACCGGACTTGTTCTCGCAACCGCCCTCGCCTTCTGCGCTCCAGCTGCATTCGCTGGCGAAATTGCTCCTGTGAAAGCTGAATTCAAATTCGAATCTTCACGGTCTACTGAAGCAAACTACGAAACAATTCAGGCGAAAGCCTCTTCTGTCTGCCGCGATGCTTCCCGTCGCTCTGATACGTTCACTCGCAACGACACTGCTGAAACCGTTGCAAACTGCAAATCTGACCTCGTTGAAGCTGCTGTGAAAGCGCTCGGCGTGGACGAACTCAGCGACATGCACGCTGCCCGTTCATAACGGCAGGCATCTTCTGACAATTCTTAGCCGGGCATCGGTATAGTTCGCCCGGCTCGAAACCAGTTCAAAGTTTTCCTTGCGTCCCGGTTCGGGGCGCTTCCTCCCAACTAAACAGCCGCCGATTTATCATCGGCGGCTGCTTTTTTTTCGGCCGCCGGTTTTGACTTTCCGAAATTGCGGAAACGGTCTGCGAACTCTGCCACATCACGAAGATCCCGATCCAGCTGCGCCATGGTGCGCGTGAAGTCGCTGCTGGTTTCCTTGATCCAGGCTTCTTCTGCGCGGAACAGGATTCCCGAGAGCACAAGAGCGCGCGCGGACAGACCGGGGCCATCATCCTCTGCACAGGTGAGTATCCAGCGCGCAGTGCGCGTCCGCCGCGCCGCAGCCTTGAAACGCCTTACAGGGTCAAGCATCCAGCTCTTGCGGATAGAGAGAATTGCGTCGCGATGTTTCTCCATCTCCTCGAAGCGCAACATGGTGACCTCGAAAATGCGCTCACGCATCGTCTCTTCCGGGTCTATCGGTTCTGCAGAACACGCCTTGTCGAGACGACAATCGAGTTCATCCACCAGGCCATGCTTGTCGATTTCACCATAAAAATCGGAGAGGGTCTTGTTGCAGGCGCGCGCGATCTCGGCGAGGGAAATCTCATTCCAGGGTTTTTCGGCTGCGAGCTTCAGAGCGGCCTCAAGTGCAACATCCATTCGTCCGGTATCGAGCGTCATTCTGGTTCCCTTTCTGACGATCTGAAGCGCAGGGATCAGATCGCGCCGCGTTGTGATCCCTTTAGAGATGCGCAGCTTCGCAGGTGCATCAAGACCCGGACTGCGGTCGGCGCAGTATTCGCACCAAAGCAATAACCGATATGACAAGGGCGATGGCGAAACTGCTGAATTTCAGGGCGGTGAGGATGGACTTGATCAGCACGAGGCCTTCGCCTGCGCCAGAAAGCAGGGCGACCTGCACAACGCCCTCTGCCAGATCAGAGATAAGTGTGATCAATGCCGGATACGTGATCCAACTGTCGCTGTTCGGAAAACCGCGCCGCGTCAGGCCAAGGAGGAGGCCCGTATAGGCGAGCGGGAGGAGGATATCCAGCGTCAGCGTGGTCCAGATATGGACTTCCTTCTGGCCCGGGGAATAGCCCTCGAGGGCGTCGCGAATGTCCGATGGCAGGATTTGCGCATCGAGATGCGGCATGTTCCAGTAAACAGACGTGCCACCAATCAGTAGAAAGCACAGGACTGTCAGGACGAAACACATCCATAGCCAAACGGAATGTGTCAGTCTTGATTTACCCGCCATTTGCACCGTCGTCCGCTCTCTGAGAGCGCTGACTCTATCAGTCACGCGTCGAGTGGAACAGACTCATAGAATTTCTTTGTGCCAGTGAAGGTGTTGAGCATTCGCTGAAACGCCGGACGAGCTTCCATTCGCTTCAGATAGGATGTTTCCGGCTCACCGAGCGGCAGGCCTGCGCCGCGTTTCGCTAAAGCCAGAGCATAGCTCACCGAAATATCGGCTGCCGTGAATTTGTCGCCCGCAATGAACAGCGATGTTTCCAGCTGTCGCTTTACCAGTTTCATTCGGTTCCGGAAGGATCGGATCGCGTGTTGAGATCCGAAATTCTCCTGCTCGTCTGGCGGAGCGAGTATCCGCGTCGCGACCGTAACATTGACGAGCGTCGCAAGCCCGGCCTCACCAAGATGCAGGAACTGGAGATAGGTCGCGAAGGCAGGATCGGACGGATCAGGTGCGAGCCCGGTCGGTCCGTAGCGCGCTATAATATATTGCATGATGGCGACGGATTCGACCATGGTCACGTCGCCATCAATCAGTGCCGGAATGAACCCGCCCGGATTGACCGTGAGGAATTCCGTATCCTTTTCGAGATCGTTCAGAAGATCCACCGAGCGCAGCTCGTAAGGGATCCCCATTTCTTCAAGCAGCCAGGCAACCCGCACGCCGCGGCCTTCTCCATAAAGTTTCAACATACGGGTTCTCCTGTTTGACGATGTCAGCCCGGCGGCGAGCCTGTGAAGTCCGCCATTTGCGCCGCCAGAGCTCGTTTGAAGGCCGGGCGGGCTTCACCGCGCGCGACGTAAGGCCCCAGAATGGAATGGCCAGAGATATGATCGGTAGTATCGAGAGAGCGAAGGCAGGCCATCATGTATAGATCGCCGGCTGTGAAGCAGTCTTCCAGATAGTCTTTACCGTCAAGCCAGGCGGCTAGCTGCCCGAGACGGTCGACAAGTCGTTTCTCCGCTTCCGGTTTTCGGGCTTCAGCCCAGTCTTCGCCGGCATTGAACAGAATGATATCCTGATAGGGAAAGATGAAAGGTTCAATCGAACTCAGGGCAGCGATCAGCCACATACGTGCCCGCGCTTTGCCGGCCGGGTCTGTGGGCATCAAGGCATCAGACTTCTCGGCAATGTGTAGGACTATGGCGCCGGATTCGAAGAGTTGAACCTCCTCGTCTTCATAGGCAGGCACCTGCCCGAAAGGCTGACGGGCAAGATAGTCGTGCTGAGCCTTTTCCGAAAAGCTCATGCAGTTTGCCTGATAGTCGATACCAGCCTCTTCAAGCGCCCAGCGGACGCGGAGGTCACGAACCTGACCTTTTGCAAAGTCCGGTGCCCAATTCAGCGCGTAGATGGTCGGTTTCATACGAATGCCCTACCGGTCAACGATCAACTGGAAACCGCCGAAAATCATGCGTTTGCCATCAAGCGGCATATCCTGACCTGACATTGAGGTGTCGCTGAACATGAATTCCATGGCTTTGTCGCAGGTCGCCTTGTCGGGCCATTCCATCCAGGAAAAGACAACTGTTTCATTGTCTTCTTTTTTAACGGCCATCGGAAACGACGTGACCTCGCCATCGGGGACATCTTCACCCCAGCCTTCTGTGACACGGACGGCGCCAAGCTTCTTGAAGTAGTCGACCATCTTCTCCGAAAACTCGATATAGGCCTGTTTGTTAGCTGTCGGCACTGCCGCCACAAATCCGCTGACATAGTTCATTTGAAGTCCCTTCCATTCAGGCATTTCCAGCCCGTAGCTGAGGTCAGCATATAATTATGTTGATATCAACTCTTTTATGAGACAAACTGGTCTGGGGCGGAATCAGCAAAGAGTGTTATCACCAGAGAATGCGAGAAGATCTCCCGATAACCACGACACTTGAAGTCAAAGACACATGCCTGTGCTTCCGGGCACAACGTGCCGCGCGCGCACTCGCCAGGCGGTTCGACCATGCCTTTGCGGCTCTCGGCCTGACCCATGGTCAGTTTTCTCTTTTGATGGCGCTGAACCAGCCCGCCCCGCCGCCTTTGTCCAGACTGGCCGACTTTCTGGGTATGGACCGCACCAGCCTGACAGCGAAACTGAAGGCCGTTGTGCGCAATGGCTGGGTTGTTGTGGAGCCAGACCCCGCCGACCGGCGCAATCGAAAACTATCGCTTACGGATGCGGGCGTTGATCTGCTGAAAGAGGCGTTTCCGATCTGGCGCGGTGAGCACGCCGATCTGAATGAGCTGGTATCAGAAGAGGATCAGATTGATCTCAAGGACATGCTGGATGCCCTGAGTGGCTGAGACGACTGTAAATCAGGCTTCGCCAGTGGTTTCGAACATGGCCATCTGAAAAGCCTGATCGGCTGTCTTGCCCGCCCAGATGACGTAATTCATGCTTGGCGTGAACTGGTCAATGGCTGAGGTTGCCGCGCTGATGATGGCTGAAATCTCAGACTCTTCAGGCTCGAAACGACCCGCCATGGCAATCGTGTGCCGGAAGATGATGAGATTGTCGCCAGGCCAGAAATCAAGATGGCCAAGCCAGAGCCGCTCATTGATCATGACGAGCAGTTCGTTGAGCTCCGCCCGGCGGATTGGTGTTGGCTTGACGTCCAGCGTCAGTGAAAACTGAAGCGCTTCCGGGTCTTCACTAATGGTGAAAAGACCACCCATCTCACCCCAGCGGGTTGGAATGATGCAGTGAACAGAATTGAAGCCGTCGCGCTCGTAAGACCAGTCCGACGCATCCAGTACACGCTCGATCTGGTCGAGTGAGTTCTCAACGGTATCGACAGATGACGAAAGAGTTGAGGTCATAAACGGCCTCCCTGACCAGAGCTGGTGCGGGACCATACCCACAAGCCTCCGGCTATCATGAGTCTGCCCGCACCTCAAAAGACTGAGTCAGTTTATTGTGCATTTTCTGGAGCTTGTTGTGAGATTACCTCACTTTTTCGCCTCTGGAGGGGTATTTCCTTCCAATTCGGCGACTCTTTTCTCCAGCAATTCAACTCGTTCGAGAGCGGACTGTGCGAGCGCTTTGAGCGCCTCAACCTCATCACGGCGAGCCAGATCCATTTCAGACACGAATTTCTCGCCTTGCGCGCGAAACGCCGTCTTGGCTTCTTCACCAGCTGACTGCGCAGCATCCATGAAGCCGGTCATGACCTTCGCCATATCATCAAGGAGTGGATTTCCATTTGCCATTCGATTACTCCTTCGGGCATGGAGTGCGGATGTACCGCGATTTGTCGTTGGTGACTATGTGACCCCTCTTGCGGGTCAAGAAAAGGGGACTATTGAGCATGGCACTCAGCTTTCCGGAAATTTTCCCGGCGATCATCTCAATTCCGCAGTTTTCTATCGGTGGAATCACGCTCGGTCCGTTCAATGTGCTCTGGTACGCCATGGCCTATGTGGCCGGGCTGGTTCTTGGCTGGCGCTATGCCGTTGCGTTGGTGAAACGCCCGCGCCTGTTTGGAGGCAAGTCGCCTACGACGCCTGAAGTCATAGACGACTATTTGTTCTGGGTGACGCTTGGCGTCATCCTCGGCGGTCGTATTGGGTATATTCTGTTTTACCAGATCCCCTATCAGTTTGATCAACTGGCCTCGAACCCGTTTCTCATCCTGAAAATCTGGGAAGGCGGCATGTCCTTCCATGGTGGGCTGATTGGCGTGGGACTGGCGACACTCTATGTCTGCCGCACTCATAAGGTTCCACTTCTTCGCATGGCCGATATCGCGGCGGCAGCAACGCCTATCGGGCTGTTTCTTGGCCGCTGCGCGAACTTTATCAATGCCGAGCTTTATGGCCGTCCGACCGAAAGCGGATGGGGCATGGTCTTCCCGATGAAACAGGGAAGCGGTGGGCCTCCGGGGTCGTTCGACTGGGCCACCAAGGAATGGCAATATATTTGTGACCCGGACCTGACGCCTGTGTCCGTCCGAATGGCAGGCGGGTGCGGGCTCGAAACGCCGCGTTATCCGAGCCAGCTCTATGAAGCGGCTCTAGAAGGCCTCCTCCTGTTCATTGTGATTGCCGTCGCAATCTGGGCGTTTGGTGCGCTCAAGCGATCCGGGCTTGTAACGGGCATCTTCCTGATTGGTTATGCCGTTGGCCGGTCAATTGCCGAGCGGTTCCGTGAGCCTGACGCATTCGTTGACGGACTGCCGGAATGGATGACGATGGGAACGCTCTTGTCGATCCCGATGATCATTCTGGGCGTTTTCCTGATATGGCGCGGGCTCACGCGCGATGCCGATCAGACTCCAACACCAGCCACGGCGGAGTAGACCTTGCCGCTCAAAGATCGTCTCATCAACATGATCGAGCTCGACGGCCCAATGTCGGTGTCGATGTATATGCAGACCTGCCTGCATGACCCGAAAGAGGGCTATTACGCGACGCGTCCGGGTCTGGGCCGGGACTTCCTCACGGCGCCTGAAATCAGCCAGCTCTTCGGAGAGATGATCGGTTTGTGGGTGGTGAATGAGTGGGAAGCCATGTGGCGGCCACATCCGTTCACGCTGGTCGAACCGGGCCCCGGCCGGGCAACCATGATGATGGATGCGCTACGCGCCATGAAAATGACCCGCGCGGGACGCGAGTGCCTGAACTCCATGCAGCTCTATCTGGTCGAGCCGAGCCTGTCCCTGCGCGCTGAGCAGGCAACGAAGCTGGCTGAGCACACGCCTCAATTCGTGAGCCATGTGGATGCCCTGCCCGATCAGGCCACCATTCTGATCGCGAATGAGTTTCTGGATTGTCTGCCGGCGCGTCAATTTGTGAAGCGTGGCAAGACCTGGCATGAAAAGCGGATCAGCGCGCATGGCAATGAGCTGGTCTGGGGAATTGATTCCATTCAGGCGGCGAAACTGCCGAACCCGCCGGAAGACCAGAACGAGTTCGAATATCAGACAGGGCTTGAGACCTTCATCGAAAGTCTCGACGCCTATGTGGACAATGGTCTGCGGTTACGAGCGCTGGTCATTGACTATGGTACAGATGACAAGCCGCCTACGGATACACTACGCGCCTATCTGGAGGGCAAACAGGTCGACCCCCTGCTCGCACCGGGCGCATCTGATCTGACCGTCGATGTCGACTTTGCTGAACTCGTACGGCTCTCAAAGAATTTTGGCCTGACGGCTTATGGCCCGAAAACTCAGGGCGATTTCCTGCTCGCAATTGGCGCTGAAGCGCGCATGAAACAGCTGATCGAGGAAAACCCTGACCGTGCTGATGAGATCTATGCACGCGCGCTGCGGCTGGTGGACCCCAAAGATATGGGTACCCGTTTTAAAGTGATGTGTTTCTCATCAAAAGGGCTGTCTCCACCCGCAGGCTTTGAGTAAAGCCCCACCGGCTTACGCCTCAAGCTTGCGCGAATGGTCTGTTACCGCTATGGGCAGGACAGAGGAAAACGTGTCAGATCACCTTGTCTGGCGCGCATAGAGAAACAATCCGGACAACCAAACCATTGGAGAAGCCCTTGACCTCAAGTGCCAAGGCCGAAAGCCATTTGCCGTTTCTGAAGATTTCGCCGCTGCAGCTGAAAACCGAGCTGCTGGCGGGCCTGACTGTTGCGCTCGCGCTGGTTCCCGAAGCCGTGGCGTTCGCATTCGTTGCTGGGGTAAACCCGCTGGTGGGCCTGTATGCTGCTTTCTTTGTCGGCCTGATCACCGCGCTGTTCGGCGGACGTCCGGGCATGATTTCAGGCGCCACGGGCGCTCTTGCCGTGGTGATGGTGACGCTGGTCTCCAGTCATGGTGTTGAATATCTCTTCGCGACTGTTGTTCTGATGGGCATTTTTCAGGCCTTTTTCGGCCTGATGCGCTGGGGCAAATTCATTCGCATGGTTCCCCACCCGGTCATGCTGGGTTTTGTGAACGGTCTCGCCATCGTGATTTTTCTGGCCCAGCTCGGCCAGTTTCAAATCAGCACCGGCGAAGTTTCCGGTCATGGAAGCGTTGGTGGTGAGTGGCTCCCATGGCCTGAACTCGGTGTAATGCTGGCATTGGTTGCGCTGACCATGGCGATCATGTGGCTGCTGCCGAAGGTCACGAAAGCGGTACCCGCCGCGCTGGCAGCCATCCTGGTCGTGTCCGCTGTAGTGCTAGGCTTTGGCATTGAGACGCGGTCTGTCGGAGACCTGGCATCCATTTCTGGCGGTCTGCCGGAATTTCACATTCCCATGGTGCCGCTGACTTTTGAAACGCTCGAGATCATCATCCCATACGCACTGATCCTGGCGGCTATTGGTCTCATCGAATCCCTTCTGACGCTGAACCTGGTTGCGGACATCACCAAAACCCGTGGCGGCGCTTCGAAAGAATGCGTAGCGCAAGGTGCGGCAAATATCGTCACAGGTTTCTTTGGCGGCATGGGTGGTTGCGCGATGATTGGCCAGTCCATGATCAACGTGAAATCCGGTGCACGCACCCGGATCGCTGGCACAGTGGCCGCGCTGTTTCTGTTGTTCTTCATCGTCGTTGCGTCTCCGCTGATCGAGATGATCCCTGTCGCAGCTTTGGTTGGCGTTATGTTCATGGTCGTCATCGCGACCTTCGCCTGGGCGAGCCTCAAGATCATGCACCGGGTGCCGCGTCAGGACACGTTCGTGATGATCGTGGTGACGGTCGTGACGGTCATGTCTGACCTCGCCGTAGCCGTGATTGTTGGCGTGATCCTGTCCGCACTCTCATATGCCTGGAACGCGGCGAGCCGGATCAACGCACGTGTCGACACAAGCCGCGAGGGCTGGAAGGCCTATCGGTTGGAGGGGCCTCTATTCTTTGGTTCTGCGACCGGATTCGGCGAACTCTTCGATGTGCAGAATGACCCTGATGACGTGGTCGTCGACTTCATCAATTCCCGCGTCGTGGACCATTCCGGCCTGCAGGCGATTGACGCGCTGGGCGCAAAATATCGCGAGGCGGGCAAGCGCCTGCACCTGCGCCATTTATCTCCGGATTGTATCGGCCTTCTGGAGAAGGCCGGAGATATGGTCGAGGTCTCGGTGTTGGAAGATCCTGAATATGGCGTGGCCGTCGATTATGGCGACCTGATCCGCGAACCGGTGAAGGACTGACCGAAAACACAAAAGGCGCGGATCATCTCCGCGCCTTTTTCAATGATATGACTTTTGCCGTCTCAGTGCAGCGCTGCAAGATCGGCGTCCATCGCCTCCAGCTTCTCATCCGAAATCATGCCGGGCTCATAAGACTGGGCCTCTCCCAGGGTCATCATGCGGCCCATGTCGATCTGAGGATGGCTGACGATTTCCGGCAGATGCTTTTCGAAAATGGCCAGCGTTTCCGGATTGTCGAGCAGATCGCCAATCGTACTGGTTTTCACCGAATATTTCGCAGCGTGTTCTTCGTGATGATCTGCAAGCGCAGCTGGCGAAGCCAGCATGGCCATGCCGAGCATGGTTGAAGCGATCAGAGTTTTCATCGCGCTCTCCTGTTTTTGAGGTCTTTGCGGCCGGTCAGCCTATTCGATTTCAGCGAGCTTCGTGTCGATGGTCGCAAGCTTTTCGTCGGTCAGCATATCTGGCGCATACATCTGAATGTCATGCAGGGTCATGCCAGCCGCCATGGCAATCTGATCATTATTCACAACGTCTGGAATTTCGTCTTTCAGAATAGCCAGCGCAGCGTCGTCAGCCATCAGGACGTCGATCGTGGACTTCGCTGTGCTGTATTTCGCTTCGTCACCTTCGTGATGACCTGCAAATGCCATTGGCGACGCTATAAGCGCTGCGCCGATAACAAGACCTGAAACAAGTTTCTTCATATGATTTCCTCCTGCATATTTTTTATGAGCAGAAGAGCACACCAAGACGTCGAACTTGTCAAAGGTTTCGCTCAGTCATACAGGGCGAATTCAGCGTCAGGCCCATTGCCCGCGGCCCGTTCAGCGATAGAGTGATGCGATGATGACTCCCCCTTTTCTCAGGGCGCCGCGCCTGGCCAGTATTGATACGCTCTCCCACGGCTTTTTTGGTCGGGAGGGCGGCGTGTCATCCGGCGTATATGATAGCCTGAATGTCGGCCCCGGTTCGAAGGATCGTCGCGAAGACGTTATGAAAAACCGGGAGATTGTTGCCCACACGATTGGCGCGGTTGATGGAAAGCATCTGATCTCACTCTATCAGACCCACTCGCCTGATGTGGTGACAATCACCGAACCCTTCGACTGGGAGAGCCGCCCCTATGGCGATGCGATGATCACCACGCAGAAAGGGCTGGCGCTTTGCATTCTGACCGCTGACTGCACGCCCGTTCTGTTCGCCGACCCGGTGGCAGGTGTTATTGGCGTGGCGCATGCCGGATGGAAAGGGGCGCTGGCCGGCGTTCTGGAAAACACGGTCGCAGCCATGGAGCGCGAAGGCGCGTCTGCAGAGAATATACTGGCGGCGATCGGCCCCAGCCTGTCGCCCGGCAGCTTTGAAGTTGGCCCGGATCTCAAGACACCCTTTGTTCAAAAGCACGCCTGGGCCGAGTCGTGTTTTACCGCCGGAGATGGTGATCGGTCCTGGTTTGATATCTGGAGTTTCTGTGAGCGCATTTTATCAGACTGCGGCATCAAGTCCGTTGAAAGTCTGGGAGAAGATAGCTTGACCCAACCAAACCGTTATTTTTCAAATCGTTATTGCGTCAAACATAAACTATCCGATTACGGACGAAATGCCAGCGTGATCATGTTGCGGTAAAATTGGCAAATCTCCGGTTGCGCCTTGCGAGAGATGCCCTAAAAGCCCAATCAACTCACCTTGTACTGACGGGCTCTGACAAAGGCACGCAACGCTCATGAAGCTGATTTCCGGAAATTCGAACCAGGGACTGGCAAGCAATATTGCCAAGTATCTCGACGTACCGCTGACGGACACAGAGTTCCGACGCTTTTCTGACAACGAGATTTTCGTTCGCATCAATGAAAATGTTCGTGGCGAAGACGTGTTCCTGATCCAGTCCACATCCTATCCTGCAAACGACCATCTGATGGAGTTGCTGATTGCGATGGACGCGCTGAAACGCGCTTCAGCTAAGCGCATTACGGCCGTTGTTCCTTACTTCGGTTATGCCCGGCAGGACCGGAAAACGGATGGCCGGACGCCGATCTCTGCAAAGCTGGTGGCAAATCTTGTTGCGACGGCGGGTGCAGACCGGGTTCTGACCATGGATTTGCACGCGGGTCAGATCCAGGGCTTCTTTGATGTGCCTACAGACAATCTGATCGCAACGCCGGTCATGGAGCGCGACATTCGTCAGGCCTATGGCGCAGACAATGTGATGATCGTTTCACCTGACGTTGGCGGTGTGGTTCGCGCGCGTGCGCTTGCTAAACGCCTCGACTGTGACCTGGCCATTGTCGATAAACGCCGCCCAAAGGCGGGTGTGGCCGAAGTGATGAACATTATTGGCGATGTCGAAGGTCGCCATTGTATTCTCTATGACGATATGTGCGATTCCGGCGGCACGCTATGTAATGCCGCTGCAGCGCTGATGGATGAAGGCGCATCGGCGGTTTCGGCTTATGTCACTCACGGCGTTCTGTCCGGCGGTGCTGTTGCCCGGATTGAGAAATCTGTCCTGAAAGAAATCGTCATTGCCGACACGATTGCGCCAACAGAAGAAGCGCACAAATCGAAATCGGTTCGTGTGCTGGGCGTTGCCCATGTGATCGGCGAAGCCATTCGCCGGATCGCGAATGACGAATCCATCTCCAAGATGTTTGACTGATCCATGTACACGCTACCGGGTCGATCACTTGCCGACATCCCGGTGCTTGAAACGCCGAGACTGGTTCTCCGTGCCTCGCGGCTGGAGGACTTCGATGCACAATTCGCGATGTGGCAGGATGAAACCTATGTGCGGTTCATCGGCAATCGGAAGCGCTCATCGGGTGAGGTCTGGCAGACAATCCAGCGCAATATAGGCGCCTGGGCGCTCTATGGATTTGGTTATCTGGTCGCTGAAGACCGCAAGACAGGCGATTTCGTCGGCGAGTGCGGTTTCATGATATCCCGCCGAGGCGAGATCAGCCCTGCCCTGCCGGTTGAACCTGAAGCGGGCTGGGGCATCACGCCGGCCTATTGGGGCAAGGGGATTGTTCTGGAAGCCATGTCGGCCATGATCGACTGGGCAGAGGCGCAGGATGCACGTTTTCCGGCGCACTGCATTATCGACCCGGAGCACGTAGCCTCGACTCGCATTGCTGAGAAACTCGGCTTCACCTTTCACAGCACCCTGCCCTTCGGCGAGAACGCTTCGACAAACCTCTTTGTCCGGAACTCGTCACGCGAGCGCGATTGACAAGATCGCTCCGTGTGAGAGTTTGCCTGCCTAGCGAGGGAGGCGAAGCATGATCCTGTTTCTGATCGGTCTATACGGATTTCTCGGAGTCCATTTGACGCGCGTGATCGCGCCGGGTTTCAGAGAGCGTATGATTGCCAGACTCGGTAGCCGGTTTCGCTGGATGGGCGTTTATTCTGTTCCGGCGATCCTGTTCTTTGTATTGATGGTGATCGGCTATCCCGATGCGCAGTTGTCGACCATTGTGTTTGCCGAACCGCCGACACCGCTCAAACACATGAACTCGCTATTCTCCCCGATTGCGCTGGTCTTGTTCTTTGCCGGCAGCCTGCCTTATGGCTATCTGCAGAAAATTCTGAAACACCCGCAACTGGTGGGCGTGAAGCTCTGGTCGCTGGGCCATTTGCTCGCCAACTGGGACGTGACAAGCTTCATCCTGTTCGGATCTTTCATGGCCTGGGCTGTGATCGTACGGATCGCCGCCAAGAAGCGCCCGCCTGCCGCGCCGAAAACGCCGAGCGCATTGTGGGATGGCGTCTCCGTTTTACTGGGCGGCGCTGTCACCGGCTGGATGATCATGGGTGGTCACCTCGCCTTGTTCGGTCGCGCTCCAATCCCTGGCATGTGAGGCAGTTGCCAACTTAGCCATAATCCTGTATTGCCGCCGCTTCCGCGCCACAGAAGCGCGTGTCGGTCAGGTTGTTGCTCCGGATAGGCCGGGGTGGACTCCAGGGCAAAGGATATTGATATGACAGATCTCGTTCTTACAGTTGACGTGCGTGAGCGCACTGGTAAAGGCGGCGCCCGTGAAGCGCGTCGTAACGGTATGGTCCCAGGCATCCTCTATGGTGGAAAGCTTGACCCGGTTGCCATCAGCCTCAAGCATAATGAAGTCATCAAGGGCCTGAACAATGGCCAGCTTCTCGGCCACATGATCGAAATCGATCACAAAGGCGAAAAGCAATCGGTGATCTGTCAGGACATTCAGTTCCACCCGGTTACAGACATTCCTGAGCACATCGACCTTTATCGCGTCGACAAGAAGCAAATCATTTCTGTGGAAGTTTCCGTTCACTTTGTTGGCGAAGAGAAATCTCCTGGCCTCCGCAAAGGCGGTACGCTCAACGTTGTTCGTCACGAAGTCGAAATCAACGTTCCAGCGGGCCACATTCCGGAATTCCTCACTGCAGACGTTTCTGCGCTGGAAATCGGCGACAACGTCAAAATTTCTGACATCAAGCTGCCTGACGATGCTGAGCCAACCATCACGGACCGTGACTTCACGATCGCGACGATCGCTGGCCGTTCGGCGACTGCAGACTCCACCTCTGACGAAGAAGGTGAAGAAGAGACTGTTGAAGGCGACGACGAGGACTAATCGTCTTCCAGACCGAAAACATGAAAGGCCGGGACACACCCGGCCTTTTTTTGTTTGGGTAAACAGTCCATATGGCCTTCATGTTTGGTTGGTTCACTTCAAAACGACGAGAGAGATTCACGCCGATGCTTATTCTGGTGGGACAGGGCAATCCTGGCGACAAATATGCCGGCAACCGACATAATTTCGGATTCATGGCGATTGACGCCATCGCGGAGCGAAACGGATTTGGGCCGTGGAGGTCCAAATTCCAGTCTCAGGTAAGCGAAGGCAATATTCTGGTCGATGGCCGCCCTGTTAAGGCGCTCCTGATGAAACCCCAAACCTTCTACAATGAGACCGGTCGCGCCGTTTCAGAGGCCGCGCGGTTCTACAAAGTGGATGCGGACCAGATTGTCGTCTTTCATGACGAGATCGATCTGGCACCGGGGCGGTTCCGAATGAAGCAAGGTGGCGGTCATTCCGGGAATAACGGCCTGAGGTCCATCATCAATCATATGGGGCCTGACGTGAGACGCGCGCGGATGGGCGTGGGGCATCCCGGGGATAAGTCGCGCGTCATGTCTTATGTTCTGGCCGATTTCGCCAAGGCCGATCAGGATTGGGCGAACGCGCTGCTGGACGCGTGTGCCAGAGCTGTGTCGTTTGTCGCCGCTGGCGATGACGAGCGCTTTCAGACCGAAGTTCTCCGCCTTGCGCCTGCCCCGAAATCAGACCCGCGCAAGACGAATGCGTCTGATAGTTAGACCGGCCTGAGAATTTCCAGGAAAAATTAGAATCAGTTGGCGCAATACCGGAAGTAAAACATCAACCATGTTTTAAGGATTGCACCTGCGCGCGCCGTTGTAAAAAGCCAGAGAAACCAGCCCTCTGAAACGCACAAGGGCGGCCCAGAAGGACCGCCCCGCACTCAACACTACTCTACACATCACGTACATCATCCAGTAGGATGCGCACCCGATGTGGCTTTAATAGCACAAAGAAGTTAATAATGTAAGTGTTTCTTACAGTCTGCGACATTTCGTTTTTGTAATTCTCCAGATGGTCCGCGAACTGTAGACTTTTCCAAATCAAAGTTAACAGGTTCAGAGAACTAGACTTCGATTTTACAGAAATGTCTTGAACATATTTGTGTCCGGAAAATTTTTTGAGATTGGGAAATTGCTGAAGCGCCGCAGCCAACTCCTGAGCAGCCAGAAGCCCTTGAAAATGCTCGGTTTGGTTAACGCCCACCACGCAATTCCAAACAACCTATGATCACTTTTTGATCACTTCACGATCTTCGAAACCCAGATTTTGCGCATTCGAACGCACAAAAAAAATTCATACAACTATGAGCCGAATATAATTGCATTGGTTGCGCATTGTTGTACCGGAACTGTAAGTGGAAACCGTTCGGGGGAACTAATGCGCGTAACCATGATTGGAACAGGCTATGTTGGTCTTGTTTCAGGAGCCTGTTTTGCAGATTTCGGCCATGTGGTGACGTGTGTCGACA
>NZUJ01000073.1 GCA_002701295.1 Ponticaulis sp.
GCCGAGGAACTGATGCGACTCGTCCTCGTCGTACATGATCGGCCCCATCTCCTCGGACAGGCCCCACTTGGCCACCATGTTATGGGCAAGCTCGGTGGCGCGCTTGATGTCGTTGGAGGCACCGGTGGTGACGCCGTTCGGGCCAAGCGTCATTTCCTCGGCCAGGCGGCCGCCGAACAGCGAACAGATCTGACTGATGATCTGCTGGCGGGACAGGCTGTAACGGTCTTCCTCGGGGAGGAACATCGTCACGCCCAGCGCCCGGCCACGCGGAATGATGGTGACCTTGTAGACCGGATCGTGCTCGGGCATCACCAGGCCGATGATGGCGTGACCGGACTCGTGATAAGCCGTGTTGAGCTTTTCCTTGTCGGTCATGACCATCGACTTGCGCTCTGAGCCCATCATGATCTTGTCTTTGGCAAGATCGAGCTCTTCCATGCCCACCAGGCGCTTGTTACGACGCGCCGAGAACAGCGCCGCCTCGTTGACCAGGTTGGCCAGGTCGGCGCCGGAGAAGCCCGGCGTACCGCGAGCGATCAGCGACGGCTTGACGTCATCGGCCAGCGGCACCTTGCGCAGGTGAACGCCGAGGATATGCTCGCGGCCGCGAATGTCCGGCAGGCCAACGGTGACCTGACGGTCGAAGCGGCCCGGACGCAGCAGCGCCGGGTCGAGCACGTCGGGACGGTTGGTGGCGGAGATCAGGATCACGCCCTCGTTCGATTCGAACCCGTCCATCTCGACCAGAAGTTGGTTGAGTGTCTGCTCACGTTCGTCGTTACCGCCGCCGAGGCCGGCGCCACGATGGCGGCCGACGGCATCGATCTCGTCGATGAAGATGATGCAAGGCGCGTTCTTCTTGCCCTGTTCAAACATGTCGCGCACACGCGACGCGCCGACGCCGACGAACATCTCGACGAAGTCCGAGCCAGAGATGGTGAAGAACGGCACGTTGGCCTCGCCGGCAATGGCACGGGCCAGCAGCGTCTTGCCGGTGCCCGGCGGGCCGATCAACAAACAACCCTTCGGGATCTTACCGCCGAGGCGCTGGAATTTGGATGGATCCTGCAGGAATTCGACGATCTCCTGAAGTTCTTCTTTGGCTTCGTCGATACCCGCCACGTCATCAAACGTGACCCGGCCATGACGCTCGGTCAGAAGGCGCGCTTTGGACTTGCCAAAGCTCATCGCGCCACGTCCGCCGCCGCCCTGCATCTGACGCATCAGGAAGAACCAGAGACCAACGATAATCACGAGCGGCAAAAGAGAGGAGACAATGCTCCAGATATTGAAGCCGCCTTCAGCATCCTGAACCGTCACATCCACATCGGCATCGGCCAGACGTTGCGCGAGCGTCATATCAAGCTGAGGCATGGTCGAGTTGAAACGCTGTCCGCCTTCATACTCACCATAAATTTGCTGGCCACGAATTTCCGCCTTGGAAATCTGCCCGGCTTCAGCGTCTTTCAGCATCTGCGTATAAGTGATCTCGTTACCGCGATCCTCGGTGTTCGGGGATTGCAGATAAGAGAAGAGCGCGATCAGAAGCGCCGCAATGACTGCCCAAAGGGCGATATTGCGCATGTTCATCAGGTCAGACTTTCAGCGTTATAAATTCGTTGCATTCACTAACATAGTAGATGTGGCTCATGAAAACGACTCTTCAACCCGCGATTCACTGAGGAAAAATTCGCTTCGGTGTTCAAGCAGGCTCAAAAACCGTTTTGGTCCCAGATCACTGACGCGAAAACCAACATCAGGTTCCAGATGCGGGACATGAAAACCCTGGCCCTTTTCATCGGCAACCAGAGGCAAAACACGCCTCACGGCAAACTCAGGCAAAGGTAACTCGCGCAATCGCGCCGGAATTTCTGCCTCACCCCAGTTTCTCACACTGGGTGAACGATCCGTTCTATTTTCTCCAGACAGGCGAATGCGGCCATTCCACACCCAGTCCTGCCCCAACCTTTCCGTGAGTGCGCCAGCGGCGCGTCCCGGCTCAGCTGAGACCAGTATTCTACCATATTCCCGGCGAAGATAACATCCGCCAATCGTCGCACCTAACTCTGCGGCTCCGCTCTGGAGGAGCAATTCGAGTTGCGACGCTTGCAAAAGACGTTCCTCACCAGCCACGCAGGCGCAGAGCGTTTGCATCAGCCGGGTTTGTTCAGCCGACGCCAGCTCTGTCAGCGCGGCCTCGTCAAGGCTGGCAGCTCCGCCGACGAGCCATTCAATATGCGCTTCGGCCCATTGCTGTAGTCTGCTCACCGTTTCAGCCCTGATCCTGGCCGCCGTCTGGCTCACTGACAAAGCTGCGCTCTGCAGTCTATGGCGTTGCGCCATCAACCGCCTCACACGAACGCGTTCAAATCGGTCCTGTGTGTTCGATGGATCATCAATCCAGACAAGCCCGAGTTCAGAAAGATACGCTCGCAAAGTATCGCGATCACATGTCAGAAGAGGCCGTCCAAGTTTCAGCCCTTCGCCGTCCGGCCAGACCGGAAGCGGCGACAGATCAGCCATGCCCGCCAGCCCCCAGGTGTCCGATCCTGCAGTCATTCGCATGAAGATGGTTTCGAGCTGATCGTTCAGCGTATGCCCTGTCAAAATCAGCTTCGCGCCAACCCGCCGCGCCAGTTCGCTGATGGCGCAATACCGTGCGCGCCTCGCGGTTGATTGAGAGACAGGGCCTCCATCACCAAGATCAAGAACCAGCGTGTCGTGCGGCAAGCCCAGCTTGCTGCAGATTTGTTTGACATAATTCGCTTCATCCGCCGCCTCCGGGCGGATACCATGGTCGACGGTGACGACGTGTAGCGGCAAACCACGCGTTTTCGACCAATCCTCTGCCAGCAAGAGCAAAGCAAGCGAGTCGCTGCCCCCTGATACAGCGAGAAGAATGCGACCCGTCTTGAGATCAGGCGTCAGATAGGTCTCACACCAGCCACGAAACCTATCGGCCAAATGACCTGGTGGGATTTTAACAGCGGTTAGTTGCACCCTGCCAGCTGACTCTGGACATTAGCCGCTTCAACCGTACGCGCGGAGGCGTCCGGGTCGACCTGTTTCAGACGACCGAGAAACGCACAGGCCTGTTCCGTCTCACCCACTTCCCGTAGCGCGCGCGCAAGCTTCACAACGCCTTCGCCGCGCCGGGCATCAGACGGATAATCACGAACAAATGTGGTCAGGAAGCGTGCGGAACCGGCATAATTTCCCTGATGATAAAGAATTTCACCCAACCAGTAATGCGCCTCTCCGGCTTGTGGGTCTTCACCGAATTCATCAAGGAATCCGCGGAACGCGGCTTCAGCGCCGCCATAGTCAAAATTCAGAAGACGGTTTTTGCCAAGTTCGAACAATGGACCGGCTTCACCTGGTAAATCGCTTGCTGGCAGCGTGCCAAGCGAACCGCTTTCCTGACCACCCGCCAGGCTCTCAGCTTCGCGCTCTTCACGCATGGGTGAGTTGTCCTGCGGTCCCGGGAAGTTAGACACAACACGGCCTTCGCCTGTCGATCCGGTCAGCGGTCTGGGCCCTGCAGTTGAAGATGGCGTTGAGCTGGAAGAACTTCGATTGCCGAATGGAGAAGATGTTGATGGCGGCGGCGCACGATCTGCTCGGCTTTCCAGCTCGTCAATGCGCTCATCGAACCTGCCCATCTGATCCATCAGAGTGCGGTTGGTGGTCATGACATCTTCGAAATTGCGTTCGCGCTCAGCAAGACGGAATTCGAGATCTTCAATACGCCCTGTCAGCCGAGAAATCTGCGCTTCAAGTTCTGTGATCCGCGCTGTCTGACGGGCCATCAAAGCTTCGGCTGTCGGTTCAGTCTGGTAGGTCGATCCTCCCGGTCCTATCCGGATCGGCGCTGATTGCGCCATCGCAGGAATGGAGATCAGGCCGCAAGCGACCGCGAACAGGGAAGATCGAAGAATATTTTTCATAGCACCAGACTCAACGAAAAAAGCAGGGCTGAATTGAGGCAGCCCTGCTTAAATTTTTGCAAAGATACAGTCAGCCTCAGCCGACTGCGCCATCAATAATCTGGCTCTGCGAATTCCGGTTCTGTTCCCAGGCCTCCGGTGTCGAGCGTCCGTCGATCGGGCGTTCTTTGCCGTATGAAATGGTCTCAACGCGGGCAGACGAAATGCCCTGGCTAACCAGATAATCCTTCACAGAATTCGCACGGCGCTCACCCAGGCCGAGGTTATATTCACGTGTACCGCGCTCGTCGCAGTTACCTGCAACGATAATTGTCACGTTCGGATAAGCTTTGAGCCAGGCAACCTGACGATCAAGTGTCGCCATATCGCGAGAGTCGAGATTATAGGCGTCGGTGTCGAAATAGACCCGATCACCAACATTCACGATGAAGTCCTGAACCGTACCCGGAGCCGGACCAACGACCTGACTTGTCGGTGGCGCAGACGGTGTCGGCGTCGGACGTGCTGACGGCGTTGCAGGAGGTGGAGGTGCAGTTGCAACCTCTTCCTGAACGGGTGGTTTCGATGCACAGGCGCCCAATGCCAGTGCTAAACCTGCTACTGTTACCCAATAAAGTGACTTGTTTTTCATAAACGCGGCCCTTCCAACCAAGTGGCTTTCAGCCAGCCATAAAAATTAATTTTGTCAACTCTGCGGCCAAAACCAAAGTTTATAAAGGTTTTTACGACCGCGGAGTTCCCAGAATGATTTATCGGAGTGGCGGAGACCATGCTGGGTCGGATGCGTCACCTGGTGTTTGCACCTGACGGAGGTTCCGTCCGGTCAGATCAACCGTGTAGAGAACCGGACCTGCGCCCGGACGCGCCTCACGGAAGAAGATGATCACGCGACCGTTTGGCGACCAGGCCGGACCCTCGTCCAGATAGGCTTGTGAAAGCAGGCGCTCTCCGCGGCCATCTGGCTGAACAACGCCAATATGGAAACGTCCGCCGGACTGTTTTGTGAAGGCAATCAGATCGCCTCGCGGAGACCAGACCGGCGTGGAATAATAACCTCCATCAGAGAACCCGGTAATCCGGCATGCCGTGTCACGATTGCCGGTCGGGCAGGTACGCGGCGACCCATCGCTGTTCATCACATAGAGCTGAGGGCTGCCGCCACGGTCTGATGTAAAGACGATCTGGCGTCCATCGGGTGACATGCTTGGCGAGGTATCGATCGCAGGGTGGTCCGTGAGGCGGGTTTTGTTCCGGCTGACCAGCTCCATGATATAGACGTCGGAATTACCGTTTGCCGCCTGTGAGAACAGCACCGATTCACCATCGGTCGAAAAACGCGGCGCATAGGTCATGCCCTCAAATCGGCCAAGGCTTTCAGAGCGACCGGTTTCGATGTCGAACAGATAGACCTGAGGACGCCCATTTTCATACGTCATGTACGTGATCGTCTGATCAGTCGGTGAAAAGCGCGGCGTAAGAACCGTATAGCGGCCATCGGTGAGAAACTCGGCATTCGCGCCATCCTGATCCATGATGGCAAGACGTTTGCGGCGCTCGGTTTTCGGGCCAGACTCAGCGATGAAAACAATCCGGGTATCGAAGTACCCCTCATCACCCGTCAGACTGGAATAGATATCATCGGCAAGAACATGCGCAACGCGGCGTAGGTTTTCACCCGTGGTGACATACTGACGGCCGCGCTGTCCGGAAAGGAGCTTTTCCTGTTCGGTCGCCGTATCCCAGAGACGAAACGCAACGCGCATCTTGCCATCCGGCATGATTTCGACTTCGCCAATGCCGAGCGCTTCGGTCTGGATAATGCGCCAGTCTGCAAAACGCGGCTGCACAACGACAGAAAGATCTCGCTGAATGAAGGTTTCCGGTGGCAGCAGATCAAACAGGCCGGTGGAGCGCAGGTCGTTGCGCATGATACCAACAATCTGATCTGCCAGATCGCGCGCTTCCGGCGTATCGGCGTTGAAGTCTGGCAGGGCAACACGGAACTCACGCGCATCGCCCTGTGTGATCGTCCCTTCAATCTGCGCAAGTGCAGGTTGGACGAGGCTCAGACAGGCCGCTCCCATGGCCGCCATCATGAACTTCAGTTTGTTAAGTCCCATATGAAGGGTCCTCCGGGGTTTGATCAGAATGCTTCATCAAATGTCAGGTTAATGTCTTCGTTCCGCCAGAGATCATATTCACTGGCCGGAAGAGGAAAGGGTTGGCAGTTCACAACTGCGCGAATGGCGCGGTCTGCAGCAGCCCGTATAAACGGGTCATTGTTGACGGGTCGGGCCGATCGCAGGACCTTCGGCGTTCCAACGAGTTCAGCCTTTGAATCCAGCCGGAACTGAACAGTAACGTCCAATGTCTCCCAGTCAGGCAGGTCTTTGGTCGACCGCCAGCAGCCTTGCTGTTTGATATGTGAAATCAGCACGTCGCGAACTTGCGCCTGATTAGCGCTGCGATCACCTGCGCCACCACGAGCGGTCTGAGATTCGTCTTCAAGTGCGCGATCAGACGCGGTCTGTCGACTCTGCGATGGCTCATCTTTCAGGTCTTTCAGAATGTCCTCATTCTGACCCAGAAGGTCGCCAAGCGGATCGCTGCTTTTAGGCGGCGTGGTATTTCGCGTCACAGGAGGCGGCGTTGTTGGTGTCGGAGTTGGGGTGGGCGTCGGCGTTGGGGTCGGCTCCGGCGGCTCGGGCTCTTCTTCTGCCAGATCAGGAATTTCCGGCGCCAGCTCTTCCGCCATCTCCTCAGGCTCTGGTGCCTCTTCCGGTTCACTCTCGGCTTCCAGCTCTTCTTCGACCTCTTCAGGTTGTTCGGGTTCGGGCTCTGGTTCCGGCTCTGGTCGGGTACGCACGACTTCCTGAATGTTCGTATCCCGCGCCAGCTCAACAATATCCAGCGGCACATCAACATAGGTTTCCACCGGCCCGCTTGGCGCGATGCTCCAGGCAAACATGCCCGAAGCGCCAATGGCGATGTGAATACCTACAGAGACAAACCAGGACGATTTCATGTTATTCGGCGTTCGGGTCCGTAACGATGGCGGCGCGGTTAAATCCAGCCGCCTGAATTTGAGAAAATACTTCAGCAATCAGTCCCAGCTGCACCACAGTGTCGCCGCGCACATAAATGCTGTTATTATACTCACCTGCTTCAATGATTGCCCGCAGCCTTGGTTGCAGTTCCTGAAGCGTAATTTCTTCGTTTTGCAGAAACATCGTGCCGTCTTCTTTGATGGTCAGCGCCAGCACATCATCAGGTGAACTTGGCAATGGTCTCGCCTTGGCCGATGGCAAGGTCACATCCACACCGGTCGCCAGAAGTGGCGCAGTGATCATGAAGACAATCAGCAAAACCAGCATCACATCCACAAAAGGCGTGACGTTAATTTCTGAATTCAGCCCGCGGGACCGGCCGCCTCTTCGACCGCCACCGCTGCCTCCACCTCCGGTCATCATCCCCATGGATCAGACCCCCTCGCCTGCGCGCTCGGTCAGACGGCGCGAAAGCCGCACGACGAATTCCTGCGTGAAGGTATCAAGCCGGTCACGGAAGTGACCAAGCTGAGAGGTGAACTTGTTGTAGAAGGTGACCGCAGGAATGGCGGCGACCAGACCAAGAGCCGTCGCAAACAGCGCTTCGGCAATACCTGGTGCCACAACCGCCAGACTGGTCGATCCGGTTCCGGCGATTTCACGAAAGGCATTCATGATCCCCCAGACCGTACCGAACAGTCCCACAAATGGCGATACCGAACCAATCGTCGCCAGAATGCCCAGGCCAGTCTCAAGCCTGGAGATTTCACGGTCCGTTGCCGCATTCATCAGGCGTTCGGCGCGATCCATCAGCGCGCGGCTCTGATAGTCTGACATGCCCGTGACGCGCCGTGCATCGCGCCATTCGCGAGAAGCTGCAGAAAACACACGCGCCATGGTCTCTTTCGAGCTTGTCATGACACGATCATCCATCTCTTCGATGGGCTGACCGGACCAGAAGGCCTGTTCAAAATTCTTCGCCCGCGAGACCGCGCCACCAATGCGCGACAGCTTGTCGATGATGATCGACCAGGACCAGATCGAGAGCACGATGAGAAGCCCCATGACGAGCTTTACGACGATGTCGGCTCTGAGGAATAATTCGTAGAGGGAAAAACTGTTATTCGTAACAGCCTGTAGGGTTTCTGCTTCCATGAACGGGATCCAACTCTGCCTTTAACGGTCCGGGCGTAACCAAATCAGTTTCGCTTGTGTCTGCAAGAAGTAAGGCGAAATGAGGACAAAACCTTACCAATTGCAGAGTTTTCATGTTTTGGGTCACTCAGCTGAGATTTGGTAAATGAGCGGTTGAAGCTGCTCAACTATTTCAGCAATTGGTCGGCGGGCACGACCATCGGCATGGATGGTCAGCGCCGTTATCTGAGCTTGCGCGATCACCGTATCGCCCCGCAATACCGTCTGATCAAACAGTATCCGCGCGCCCCTGGTGCCAATAAACCGCGTTCTCACACGCAGAAGATCATCCACATGTGCAGCCTGTTTGAAGTCAATTTCCGCCTTCAGAATGGTAAATGCGGCCGGGTCTGGACGGTTCAGCAGTGACTGATGATCCACACCCGCATCACGCAGAAAATCAGATCGTCCGCGTTCAAAATATTTCAGGTAATTTGCGTGATAAACGAGGCCCGTGAAATCCGTATCCTCGTAATAAACCCGCACAGAAATCCAGTGCTGGTTTTCGGCGTCGAAACCGTTCGGCATGTCTGTTGAAGCTGTCATGCCCCGCCGATAGCAGAGTGGAAATGGTTTGTCAGCGAGGTCAGTTCGCGCAACTGGCGAAATGGTGATAGTCTGCGACCAGACCATTTAGCCCTCGGGTGGGAAAAATGACTTCACATAGCCTAAACTTTCGCTTTCTGATGACCAGCGTCTCAGTCGCTACACTCCTTGCGGCTTGCGCGCCATCATCTGTCACACCGGAACCTGCAACTGAAAGCGTGACGATCGGCCCAGAGGTAGAGACCCAACCGCTCGCGGAACGCGCAGGAGCACCGCTGTTCGACGGCATGGGGAGCTTCACCCGAACCATCACAACCTCAGACCCGGACGCGCAGCGATATTTCGATCAGGGCATGGTGCTCGCTTTTGGCTTTAATCATGCTGAGGCGAACCGCTCATTCCGCGCCGCACAAACGCTCGATCCGAGCTGCGCCATGTGTTTCTGGGGAGAAGCATTAGCAACCGGCCCGAACATCAATGTAACGGCCGATGGCAAGGCGGTGATGTCGGAAGCCGATCAGGTGTCGGCTTATGCTGCGCTGGAGAAAGCGCGGGCGCTCGCCCCGAACGCCTCAGAGCTTGAACAGGATATGATTGCGGCTCTGGCGACACGTTATTCAGCAGAGCCTGTCGAAGATCGTTTTCCATACGACCTCGCCTATGCCGATGCGATGGAAGCGCTTTCTGCGAAATACCCTGAGGATGATGATATTGCTTCTATGGCTGCCGAGGCGCGGATGAACACCATGCCGTGGGATTACTGGTCCACGCCAACCACGCCGAGACCAAAGGCAGATGCAGCGATCACATCGCTTGAAACCGTGATCGCGCGGTCGCCAGATCATGCATTGGCTCTGCATCTTTATATCCATGCGGTTGAGGCTTCAGATCAGCCCGAACTGGCTGAACCAGCAGCAGATCTGCTGGCCGATCTGGTGCCAGGGTCAGGTCACCTCGTTCACATGCCTGCTCATATTTATTGGCGGGTGGGCCGTTATGAAGATGCGGCCACGGCCAATATCAAGGCGGCAAAAGTCGACGAGGACTATATTGCGGCCTGTAACGCGCAGGGCTTCTATCCCGCGCTTTACTACCCACACAACATCCATTTTCTCTGGGCGTCGGCCAGCATGATGGGTCAGAGCGAACTGGCGCTCGAACAAGCCGACAAACTTGCAGCCAATGTCAGCCTCGAGATGATCGACCAATTCCCAACGGTCGAATTCTTCCACACCATACCACTGCTCACGAAAGTTCAGTTCGCAAAATGGGATGAGCTGTTGAAAGCCGAACAGCCGAGGGCAGACCTCGCCTACTCCAATGCCATCTGGCATTACGCGCGCGGCGTGGCCATGGCACGAAGCGGCAATCTGGTCGGCGCAGAAACTGAATACGCAGCGATGTCGCCACTGATCGAAACCGACAAGGTGATGCTCCTCGATGGCGCGGACTATCCGGCGAGCGCTCTGCTCACCATTGCGCAATCTCTTCTCGCAGGTGAGCTCTCAATGGCTGCGAAGGATTTTGACGCGGCGATTTCTCACTTTGGCAAGGCCGTCGCGCTCCAGGATGGTCTGCCCTACACGGAGCCGCCTTTCTGGTATTACCCCAGCCGGCAATCGCTCGGTGAGGCGCTGATGGCGGCAGACAAATACGCCGACGCCGAAGCGGTCTATCGGACGGACCTTGCAGACTATCCGAAGAATGGCTGGTCCACCTTTGGCCTGATGGCCGCGCTGGAAGCGCAAGGTAAAACTGCTGAGGCGGAACGAGTATCAGAACAATTCGAGATCCTCTGGCAAATGGCCGATGTGGAACTTGAGAGTTCGCGGCTTTAAAGGCGCATACAACCGACTTAACGCTCCCGAACCATGAAGAACCAATAGCCCGAAGACAGCCAGGCGCCTGCAATCAAACCGGCAGCAGAAAGACTGAACAGTCCCGGCGGCTCCAATGGCGCACCGCTCATCCAAAGGGGAAAGTAGAAAATATAGATCAGTCGACTTGCGCCCAACCCGAAGCCGACCACAGAGCCCGAAATCAGGAACAGACTGTACCTCTCCTGCCTGATTGCCCGCAAAACCATGTGGACCGGCAGGCCAATTGCAGGCGTCAGCATCACACCCAGAACCGATGCCACCATGAGCAGGATAAACGTTTCTGTGACACCATTTTGTGCGACGGTCGACACGATTCCATACCCGATTGCCGCCACCCAAAACAGCACAGCCTGTGGCACGAAAAGCATGGCCACAACTTCCGCAAATCGCGTTGATCCTCTGTTTTCACCATCCCGGTTTCGAACGCCAGCACTGACATTGTTTACAAGATCTGCCGCCTTGCGTTCGGGCCAGGAGTATGAGGCATCCCGCTCAATTCTGGGCGTGTTCCTTCGCTTGCGCTGACGCCTGGACTTTTCGTCCAGTTCAATCCCATAGCGTTCGCGGATCGGTACATATCGATCGGGACTTTCATCCACCGAATTCTTAGCCGCTTCCGTCATTTTATCTTGATCGCCCATCTCGCGCTCTAATTTCATTGCCTTTCATGTATCAGCAAAACAGTAAGTGATCAATCACTTTTTATTTGCGCTAGCTATTGCTTACCCGGCGTGAAAGAAAAGGCTATGTCGGATTTCACCCCCATCATCCGCGGATTGCAGCGCAAATGCCCGGCCTGTGGTGAGGGGAAACTGTTTCAGGGCTATCTGAAGCTCGTGCCCGAATGCGCCGAGTGCGGACAGGCCTTCAGCCATGAGCGCGCAGCCGATGGCCCGGCATGGCTGACTGTTCTGATGCTCGGGCCAATCTTCGCGCCCATCATTTTCATCACGGCCATGACAGCGAAAGCCCCCATCTGGGTAATCTTCCCCCTGCTCGGCCTGTTCATGCTATCAACGGCACTAAGCGTACTGGCCTTTGTCAAAGGCGGGTGGATCGGTGCGCTCTGGCGCATGGATCAGCGACAGGCATCAGACTAATCACCAGTCCGGGCGACCTTCCGCGTCGCGGGGCAGATCATCATCAAAGTCAAACCAGTCGGCCTTATGGCTCGCCCAGATATGCCGGTCGGGCTTCAGTGTCAGGCCTTCATCCACGCAGCCAACCCGAAGACGTCTGATCTTGTCAGCTGCAAAATCTGCCATCAGATGCGAGCCGCATTGCGGGCAGAACCAGCGGCGCTTGCCGGGGCTCGATTCATAAAATGTCACGACCTCCTCGCCGCGCGTCCAATCGAACCCGTCCCAGCTCACGCCAACGGTCGTCGTAAAGGCCGATGAATGAGTCTTCTGACAGGTCCGACAATGACAATGATGCATGATGTGCAAAGGCCCGGTCGCCGTGTACGCCACCGCGCCGCAAAGACATGAACCTGTGATTTTATCGGTCATCACAGTTTCCACAATCTCACAGGCGGTTTCTCGGCGCGCTTGATCACGCCCTTGGCCTCGAGATCGAGCTGCACGCATTTGATCCACCAGCCAGCCTTATCTCCACCCGGCCAGATATCCTGAGGCAGAATGCCCTGATCCATCATGGCCTGTTTGGCATCTTTCGGGGTGAGCCCCGGCGGCTCGGACGGCAGTACAGCAAGGAAGCACTCCCTCATGGCCTCATACTTCACCCGATCCACCCGCTCGGAATAGCCGGGCTTGTTGATCGTCTCGACCTCGATTTTGTCGTCCTTGGGCATGGCAGCATTCCCCTCACTTGATCGGCATGATCCCCCTCCAGCTCCCCCTTTTCAAGGGGGAGAGCGGACCGTGCATCCTGCGCGTCCTCCCCTTGAAAAGGGGAGGATCGAGGTGGGGATCACAACTCACTCAAACAAGTCGCCGGATTTCGCAACAGGCGGCGGCATGCCCAGCCGTTCATAGGCTCCCGGCGCGGCGGTGCGGCCGCGGGGAGTGCGGGCGACAAAGCCCTTCTGCATCAGATAGGGCTCAATCACGTCTTCAATGGCATCGCGCGCTTCAGACAAGGCCGCCGCGAGCGTATCCACGCCCACCGGGCCACCGGCATAGGTCTTCACCAGCGCATGAAGATAGCGCCGGTCGAGCGCATCAAGACCGTCCGGATCAATCTCCAGCCGACGCAAGGCCCGGTCGGCGGACTCTTTTGAAATCCCCACACCCTCGGCATCTGCAAAGTCTCGCACGCGCCGCAAAAGCCTCAGCGCAATCCGCGGTGTCCCACGCGCCCGGCTCGCAATCTCCAGCGCGCCATCTTCAGTGATCTCAACATCCAGCTTCGCCGCAGCCGCGCGAACAATGCGCGCAAGGTCTTCTGGTTCATAGAATTCCAGCCGCAGCGGAATGCCAAACCGGTCCCGCAATGGCGTTGCGAGCAGCCCCGCCCGCGTCGTCGCGCCAACCAGAGTAAAGGGTGCCAGATCGAGCCGCACGGATCGCGCGGCAGGCCCCTCCCCGATCATGATGTCCAGCGCATAATCTTCCATGGCCGGATAGAGGATCTCCTCCACCGCCGCCGGTAGCCTGTGAATCTCATCAATGAAGAGCACATCATTCGGCTCAAGATTGGTGAGAATGGCCGCAAGGTCACCCGCCTTAGCGATCACCGGCCCGGAGGTCGACCGGAACCCCGCCCCCAATTCTTTGGCCAGAATTTGCGCGAGCGTTGTCTTGCCGAGGCCGGGCGGGCCAAACAGCAATACATGGTCCAGCGCTTCACTCCGCCGCCGCGCCGCTTCCACATAAACCTTGAGATTCGCCTTGGCGCGGCTCTGTCCGATATAGTCATCAAAGCTCTGCGGCCGGAGCGCACGATCGAGCGCTTCTCCGGGCTGGAGATCAGGATCAGACAGGCGTTGCGGGTCAGTCACGCAGAGAGTTCCTTCAGCGCACCCTTGATGAGCGCGGATACATTCTCAGCATCTACGCTTTGGGCGGCGGCGGCAACCGCGCGGGCAGCCTCTGTCTGTTGGTAGCCCAGATTCACCAACGCAGAGATCGCCTCAGCACGCGCGCCGCTGGCAGGCGCAGGCGCGGCAGGCTTATCTCCCGCATGGGTCGCGCCAGCCAGCGTGCCGAAGCGCCCCATAGGCGGCGCCTTGCCAGAGAGCTCGCCAACAATCCGTTCCGCGACTTTCTTGCCGACCCCCTTGGCGCGGGTGAGGCTCGGCGCATCGCCCATCGCCACTGCGTCCATAATGCCCGACGGCCCCAGCGCGTCCAGCACCGCCAAAGCCACCTTACCGCCAACGCCCGGCACGTCAGTCAGCCGCACAAACCAGGCGCGCGCTTCATCACTTTCGAAGGCAAACAGGGTGATCGAGTTTTCCGTCACGCGGGTCTCGACATGAAGCTCTGCCTCGCGGCCGGGGACGAGCTTCGCCAGAAGCGAGCTTCCCGCCAGCGCCACATACCCAACGCCGCCCACATTGATCAGCACGTTATCCGCGCCAGTGGACAGCACTTCACCCTTGAGCCAGCCGATAATCATGCCACACCTCGCGCCGGTATCGGTCGATGATGCGCGGTACAAATCGCGCAGGCCAACGCATCGGCGGCGTCGGCTTTCATAGTCTCCGCACGCGGAAGAAGGCGCTTCACCATGAACGCGATCTGATCTTTATCGGCCTTGCCCGTGCCCACAATCGCCTGTTTGATCCGACGTGGCGCAAACTCAGCCACATCAATGGCATTGACGGCCAACGCCGTCATGGCGGCACCGCGTGCCTGACCCAGCTTCAGCGCGCTTTGCGCACCGGCATTCACCAGTGTTTCTTCTACGCCCGCCAGAACAGGCTGATGCTCAATAATCAGGGCGCTGACACCACGATAGATTTCAGCAAGGCGCTGAGCCAGCGGCAGGCCGGGATCAGGAGAGATCACGCCATGCGCGATCCATGACAGCCTTGGGCCATCGGCAATGATCATGCCCCAGCCAGTATGGCGCAAACCGGGGTCGATCCCGAGTATTCTGACAGGTGTTCCCATGCGTCCGTTCTGCGCCCGAAATGGTGAATCAAACGTTACATGTTTCTCGTTTTGTTCGCATGACACGTCAAGACGGACGACGCTCAAACGCTGCAAACAGCCCGTTTAGCTGTGGTGCTTTGGCAACGGCCACCGCGAATGAGTATTCAAAGCAATAATGTCACGCGTTTGAAATAAAATCGTCTCTGAAGTGTATCGAATACCGGGTAGCTCGCTGAGATCACTGCGGGAGTGCCTCATGAAATCTCTATTACTTCAGTCCGTCTGCGTTTGTACGATTGCTGCCCTGGCAACACCTTTGTCGGCTCAGGCTCAGTCAGCCGAGAATGATCTCGTTCAGAATACGATTATTGTCACCGTCCAGAAGCGCGAACAATCACTCCAGGATGTTCCGGTTGCTGTGACCGCGCTTGATGAAAGCGTTCTTGATGACCTTGGCCTTGATGAGTTTGACCAGATCGCCCGCTTCGTGCCGGGCTTCGAAGTTCAGGAGCAAAGCCCGAACAATCCCGGTTTCGTCATCCGGGGCATCACCTCCGACTCTGGTGAGGCCAATATCGAACCACGCATCGCGATCTTTCAGGATGGCGTTTCCATTTCCCGGTCACGCGGCTCTGTTGTCGAGCTGTTCGATGTCGAACGTGTCGAGGTCGCTAAAGGCCCACAGCCAACCCTGTTCGGGCGCGGCGCACTCATCGGTGGTGTGAACGTTATTCAGGCCAAACCGGAATTCGAGTTTTCAGGCAAACTTGCTGCAGGGGTCGGCAATTATGACGAGCGATTTGCTGAAGGCTATGTCACGGGCCCGATCACCGGAAAGCTGGCTGGACGTCTGTCTGCGCGTGTACGTCAGCGCGACGGATACGTTGAAAGCCTCAATCCGAATGAGGAGGACTTCAACAGCCAGGACATGGCCGCAATTCGCGGGTCTTTGCGCTTTGAGCCCACGTCTGATCTCAGCTTCGACCTGATTGCCAACTGGCAGGAGGACACACCGTCCGGCACAAGTTTCAAGTCCGGTGCATTCGCTCCCATCCCTGGCGCCTCCACAGAGGCCTGGGAGCCAGCAAATCTGAACAGCTTTGGCAATTTCCTGGGCGGCAAGAAACTCGGACTTGAGCGGACTGTTCAATCGGTCACCTTGCTCGCTGACTGGGACATCAATGACAATCTGAGCCTCTCATCTATCACGGGCTGGCGCGACATTGACAGCGTCGAAGTGTTCGACCCGGATGGGTTCGGCCTGGAGCTTCTGATTTTTGGCGAAGATTATCAGGGTGAACAATTCAGCCAGGAATTCCGCCTCAACTTCAATGATGGCAATAAGCTCAGCGGCTTTATCGGCGCGAGCTATTTCGATGAAGAGGGCGCACAATATGTTCCGCTGACATATGATGAGCGCGCCGTTCAGGCATTTCTCGGCGGCCTGTTTGGTCCACCCGACGCGCCCGCAGTCGATACGCTTCCCGCCATCAACCTCACCGTCTTCCAGATGTCCGGCGGCACACAGATCGTTCCGCTCAAACCGATCCATAATGAGGCCTACACCAATTATGGTGACACGCAGGCAATCGATCTCTTCGGTGACATCAGCTATGCCGTCACTGACCGGTTTGAGCTGACCGCAGGTCTGCGCTGGACGGAAGATCGCAAGAAATCCGGCCTCGATGTCGAATATCTCAATGGTCCGAGCCAGGTCACGTTTGGTGGCTTGTTCGTGACGGAATCAAATGGCCTGATCACCCAGTCCGGCACCTTCGATGACTTCACCTATCGTCTGGCAGGCACTTATCGCGTGACAGACGCGATCAACCTGTTTGCGAACTATGCGCGCGGTCGCCGTCCTGAAGTGATCACGGCTTCCGCCTCTGCACCAGGCGCAGGTTTTGCTGTCCTCGATTCAGAAACGGTCGACGCCTGGGAAGCAGGCATGAAAGGCCTTTTCCTGGATGGTGATCTCAGCATTGACGCTTCGGTCTTCTATTATGACTACGCCAACTGGCAGACCACCCAGGTCAATTCCAGCGGGCTGATTGAACCAATCAATGCGGGTGACGCCACATCAACCGGTTTCGAAGCCTCAGGCATCTGGTCGGTGACGGACATGGTCGCTCTGACCGCGAACTATGGCTATAACAAAGCGCGCTTTGATGACGGTTCGAACAGTATTTATCCGGGCAATCCACTGCGCCTGTCACCGGATAACACCGCCTCCATTTCCGCGCGCTTCCTGTTTGATCTTGGCTTTGCTGATCTCAAACTCGTGCCGAGCTATACCTGGCAGTCAGAAGTCTACTTCACCAATGAAGAACGCGCCGATCTGCAACAGGACGCCTACGGCCTTCTGAACCTCAATGTTCAGATGGACTTTGCACATGGCTTCGGACTTGAGGCTTACGTCTCAAACGCGCTGGATGAGGAATATCTGATCGATGCAGGCAATACCGGTGACGCATTCGGCATACCGACCTTCATTTCCGGGCCACCGCGCTTTTACGGCATCCGCGCCTCGAAAACATTCTAGCTCGGCAGAGCTGGTCTCAAAGCAAATCGGGCCGCTGGTTTCATCCAGCGGCCCTTTTTCTATCGTTAAACCTCACCAGCCCTATTCTGCAGGAACGGTCTCATTTTCCGTGGTCGTCGACGTGCTTTCCGCATGACCTGTTCCAAACACACGCAAATGGATCACGAGAAGCGCAGGCAGGATAAAGATCAGAAGGAAGGTGCCGATCAGAATACCAAAGCCGAGCGAGATCGCCGTGGGGATAAGGAATTGCGCCTGAAGGCTTCGCTCCAGAATGATCGGCGTCACACCCAGGAAGGTCGTCAATGTGGTCAGCAGGATCGCACGGAAACGGTCCAGCATGGCTTCGCGCACCGCATCTTCAATGCTTTCTCCCATTTCCAGCCGTTCATTCATGAAGTCAGTCACCATGAGCGAC
>NZUJ01000074.1 GCA_002701295.1 Ponticaulis sp.
AGGCATGCTTGCTTCCACTGCGATCCCAGCATGGGCTGGTAACGACGGTGGTGTTGGTGGTGTTGATTACACTGCCATGTCAGGCGAGGCCCGCACACTTACAGAGCAGGAAATCCTGGACCTCCTGGCCCGATCCGGTCAGGCGAGTGCCCAGATTGATCCAAACAATGTTGATGTTCAGTACCTCGGTACTCAGAGCGAGATCGCTGTTGATACAGAGATCTGCTGTGAGAACATCAATGAAGTGGTGACTGAACGCACTGAAGTTCAGGAAACCGAAACATACATCGACGCTGTTACCGAGCGCGAAATCATTCAGCCGGTTGAGCGCACGCTCATCCAGCCGGTGACGCGTCAGGTTCTCAACGGCCGTACGGAAACCGTCACCGACGCAATCCAGTATGAAGAAGAAGTTCTTCCGCTGATCGTTGAAGAAGAGCCGGTTCCAAACGTAACTGAGCAGGTTATCGCTCAGGAAACTTTTGAAACGCGCGAAGAGCGTACCGAGCGTGTTGAAGATGTGATCGCGCGTCGCGACATCATTCAGCCGATCGAGCGCACGACAGTTGTACCTGTGCTTCGCCGCATCGACCGTCCGGTTGTTGTCGAAGATACAGCGCCAACTCAATACGAAACACGCACAGCGCCACTGCAGGTTATTCCTGCTCCAGCGCCAACGGTGAACGAATACACAACTCAGCAGGTCACTGAGGTTGTTGAGGAACAGTACAGCGAAGAAGTTATCGACGTTGTTACCCAGCGCGACATCATTCAGCCGGTTGAGCGGACAATCGTTCAGCCAATCGAACGTCGTATCCTTCGTCCACAAACAGAAACTGTGACAGCTCCTACTCAGTACCGCGAAGAATATCTCGCTGGTCGCGTTGAGTACGGCGCGAAGCCACAGGTTCAGGAAAACATTCTTCCTCAGTATGTTGACCGCACAGTTCTCGAAATTCAGGACGTTTATGTTGATCGTGTCACACGCAACATCACCCAGCCTGTCGAGATCACAACAATCCAGCCTGTTGAGCGTCAGTTCATCAATGGCCGTAAGGAAACTGTGACTGCGCCGGTTGTTTATGAGCAGGAATATCTTCCAGGCCGTGTCGAAGAAGCTTTCGTTCCACAAACTCGCGTGAACTACATCCCGCAAGTGAACGAAGTTCGTCGTGACGACTATCGTGAAACTTACTTCGATGCCGTGACACGTCGCGAAGTTTACCAGCCGATCGTTACAACACGCGTTCAGCCAGTTGAGTATGTTCGTTACAACGGCGTCACCGAGACTGTGACTGCGCCAACCCAGTATGAAACAATCCGTGCAAATCAGGTTGTTCTGAATGTTGGCGGCGGTTGTATCTGTGCCCCTGGATACTGATCTCCTTCAGATCATCTGACCAATAAAGAAGGGCGCTCCATCCGGAGCGCCCTTTTTTCTATGCCGAAACAAAGAGGTTCAGTCGCCGAGCGTTTTGCTGCGTGTCGGGTAGACGTCATAAAATGTGCCATTCACCGTGATGGTTTCGGCTTTGAAGTAATTCTCGTCCTCGTCTTGCGACCGATGTCCGGTCAGAACCACATAATCTCCCGGTTCTGCGGCGCCAACGTCAAAACCTGCGCGACGTGCACGGAATGGCGGTGCCAGATCTACCTCCCACTCACCCTCATCAGTTTCGAGGACCAGGCTCATGTGAGGGTTCGCGAAACTAATCTTCTGAATGGTGCCTTCCAGCTTGCTTTCGACGTCCGTGGTTGTGCTCCAGCCATGGTGCGCCTGCGCTGTACTGGCGAAGGCGCACGCCAGAAGGCCAGCGCTGAAGAATGATATTGGATTTGGTTTCATGTCATGTCCTCCATAACGGCGTGATTTCCACTCAGGCTGGAAAGCCTGTTTCTGAACCGACGCTGGAACACACGATATGTTCCGGAATGACCAAACCGACAGGAAACCTAATCGAGATCCAGCGGGTCATTTATGCCGGGAATGGCATCCACCCGGTTCATCAATTCTTCCAGACTGACTGCCTTGGCGACAATCCGGCGTTTCTCGTCATATAGCAGAAAACTGGTGCGGGACTTCACAAGCGTAAACCGCCGCCAGTTCGCCTTCTTCCGAAAAATCCAGATTTCATCGAGTCGATCGCCCGGACGCGCCCATCCTGTCCACACGTGAGTTTTCTCTCGCGCGCGCCACAGATTGTCTATCTGGTCAACTTCAGATGCGTTAAAGACAAGCATGATCAATGCAGTCTCCACTTTAATGCGGCGTCCATCAAGTCAGATTCAGGCTGCACTCTGGATGTTAATGTCCGGCGTCTTCTTCACCGCACATCTGGCATTCGGAAAGTTTTTGAGTGGAACCTATGATCCCGGCCTTCTGGCATTTTACAGATCGGCAATATCCCTGATCTGGGTCGCCCCATTCGTTTACCGGATCGGGTTTTCACCTTTCAAAACACGCCATTTCCCGCTCATTCTGGTGAGAAGCCTGTTTGGAACAGCCGGATTTCTCTTCGCATTCTATGCATATTCAGAAGAGTTCGGGATTCCTCTGTCTCAATTCAACGCTATTTCTTTTTCGCGATCCCTATTCATTGTGGTTCTGGCGGCCCTTTTCCTCAAGGAGATCGTCGGGCCGCGCAGATGGATTGCGACAGCTATCGGTTTTCTGGGTGTTCTCATCATGGTGCGCCCGAGCGCTGACATGGAAATCGGCAGCATTCTGGCGCTCGCCTCGGCACTTTGTTTTGGTGGCGCCATCATTCTTGTGAAGTCGCTGACCAAACATCATTCGCCACTCGTCCTGCTGACCTATGCGAATGTTCTCTCGACGGTTCTCACCCTGCCCGTTGCGGTTATGCAGTGGGAAAACCCTCACGGCCTGGGCGATGTTGGACTGATCGCGATCATGTCTCTGTCCGGTGTGCTGGCACAGACCTGCTACATCACCGGCATGAGTAAGGGCGATGCGTCATTTCTGTCGACGATAGACTATCTTCGCTTGCCGATGACGGCGGTCGTCGACTGGCTCATCTTTCAGGAGTTTCCTGGCCCGCTGGTCTGGCTGGGGGCCGCAGTCATTGTGGTTTCCACCCTCTATATCACCTATCGCGAAGCCACATCGAAGCCCAAACCGTCAATCTGACCAGGTCCGCCGAATGAGCCGACGAACCCCTTGTTCCAACAGGTCATCAATCTCCTGTCGGGAGCTCGCTGTTCGTCGAATCCCTTCGGACAATAGTGTCAGCATGCGACTGGTCAGCCTGGCATCGGCATCATCAAACCCCAGGAGCTTCAACCGCTTCACGACCAGTCCTTTAAACAGGTCATCCATTTCGGTGAGAAGCTCACGCACTTCGGCATAGGGTGAGTCACAAAACCAGTTTTCGTCACCTGAACCTTTCTCCAGCTCATAAAGGAAGAAGGTTCTTGCCTTCATGGCGACGAGAATTCTTGGCGGCGACATCTCAACGCTTTCAAGATGTTCGCGAATTTCGTGAAGATTGCGGCCATGGAGCCGTGTCAGGGCGGCTTTGATCAGGTCGGTCTTGGACTTGTAGTACTGATAGACAGCGGGCCTCGAAATCCCGATGACATCCGCGACATCATCCATGGTCATTCTCTTCTGACCATAACGAGACAGGGCTGCTTCAGCAGCATCCAGTATCTGAGCTTCCCGGGTTTCAATACGCATGTCCACTTACCCCAAACTAACCCGCCATATCAGACTGACACATGACGGTGTGCTGTCAGCCGAACATGCAAAACGCAGACCGTTTACGACTGAACGGTCGTAAGTGCGTAGATTCTGTTTGTGGTGTGGGGTTTTATCAGAGCGCTGATGCCGCGTCCTGATCGATGACGGGTTCCGGGATCTTCAGAAAACGGCGTGCTGCGCGACGGTGACGCGGCTGAATGTGACTTCCAACAACCCCAAGCGCTGTCGCAAGCACGGTGGCGTCGTCGCTGAAACCTAGGACGGCGATAAAATCGGGGACCAGGTCACTCGGCAGCACGAAATAGGCGAGCGCTGCGAACAGAACGCCCTTTACTCGCAAAGGCGTATCTGGGTCATTCGCGCAATACCAGGATGCTGCGAGATCATCTGCGAAGGGAATTTTGCCTGCGAATTTTTGTAGTTTTGGCAGCAGTTTTGCCCGCGACAGCCTGTAATTCTGTTCCACCACCAAAAGGAGGTTCTGAACGTCCTCCCCCTTGGACAGGCGCAACAGTTTCTTAAGGTCGATCATTGGCAACTCCGCTTGGTCAGTCGTCTGTTCACAACAGAAAGCTGGGACCGGATCGGAAGAATTTCAAATCCGGTCGCGCAGTCGACGTATCAATAACCCTCAGGGCGTTGGATCTGAGGACCAAGATTCATCATGACATCACGTGCCGCATACGCCTTTGGATCGGCGGGTTTAGGTCCTGTGCCCATCACGATCTCCGCCATGGCGCGATAGCGGGTGACTTCGCGCATATCGAAATCGTTATAGAACGGGTCATAGAATGGGTCGCGATAATACCGCCAGCCAAACCGGGGATGATAAACCTGATAGTAGAATGGTGACGCATGCCCGTATCCCGTGGATCTGAAGCGTGTGTCTTCATCCACATTTCGGTCGACCATGACGAAATAGTCAAAACCCTGCTGAGTAGTCAGCTCGGCAGCGCGGTAAAGCAGATAGGTCTGAACAGTGTCCAGATCGGTCAATGAATTCCCGGAAAAGCTTACCTGCCAGCGATTTTGCTCAATCGGGCGTTCGGAAAAGCCATAGCTGCTGTCATAGCCGGCCGGTGCATAGCCGGTGGATGATGCGCAGGCGGAAAGAAGGGCCGCGCCAGCGATGCCGAGGGTTGTCAGAATTTTACGCAATTCAACCTCCTGAATGTTGGGCTGAAAGTCTAATGAATGCCAGATGAACACAAGCCGAACGGATAGTCACCATGGCTTGTTCCCATAATTCGGTCGATGCTGGTCAGTTTATGTCTTTGGTTTAACGAGTTTTTCCGGGCGCAGCCTTTGGGCTTCGCTAAACAGAGAATAGGTTCGGTTCACATAGTTTGAGACATCCAGAATGGAGGAAATATAGGTGTCCAGCTCCTCTGTTCGTTCTTGTTCAACCAGGCGCACGCGCGCGGATGGGTTTTCCGTTTCGAAATGGACATAAAACCAGGGCTCTCCACGCTTCAAAACCAGTGGTTTGGAAATGTCATACCACTCGAACCCCCAGCTAAAGGGGCGTGGCCAGGTGTGAACCGGAAAACGTCCGCCAATCTGCAATCCGGGTCGGGGTGTCGGGAAATAATGAAGATAGGGCGGCGACTGCACCACATAACACGGGTCATCGGCCACAAAGACATATGGCGCGACCATCTGGATGAGCGGCTTGTCCGGGCTTCGCCATTCATGAGGCGGGTGAAGGACAACGAGATCGCGCAGCCCGGATGGTCTGACTGCGGACTGATCTCCGTCATCATCAACCAGCTGCAACTGACCGTTGGGCCCTTTCTGAAACCTGAGCGTCAGATCCACCGGGCATGGAATAACGAAGTGGCGTCGGTCAAAATCGATCGCTGCAGGGCAAGCCTGAACGGACTTCGCATGCGTCGGTTTTCCGCCCTCGCGGGAGAATGGCTGCGGGGGCAGCCATATCGCCTCGGCCTTTGGTGTTCGCACAGTCCAGCCGACCGTTACCGTCCGCTTTTTCCCGCGTGCGCCAGACGCCTCGTCCTCTCGCTCGTCTGCGAAATAGTCATCCCAACTCATAATCTCATCCCGTTTGCGTCTCTACCAAAGCCAAGCCCGCAGAAAAAGAAAAGGCCGTATCGCTCGGATACGGCCTGAATCATCAGAAATTACCGGAAAAGATCAGCCAGCACCCATCATGGCTTTGACTTCCAGGAATTCGTCAAAGGCCAGCGGGCCCCATTCGCGACCATTGCCGGACTGCTTGTATCCACCAAATGGCGCCATCAGATCAGGACCCGCACCATTCAGATGAACCATGCCAGACCGGATCTGCTTGCCAACTTCAGCGGCCTTTTCGACTGAGCCCGCAGAAACATAGCCAGACAGACCATAAATCGTGTCATTGGCGATGCTGATGGCTTCGTCTTCGCTTTCATACGGGATCATACAGAGCACCGGCCCGAAAATTTCTTCCTGTGCGATCGTCATGGAGTTTGACACATTGGCGAAAACTGTCGGCCTGACATAATAGCCGCGATTGAGACCATCCGGACGACCGACGCCACCGGCGACCAGTGTTGCGCCTTCATCAATGCCTTTCTGGATCAGCTCCTGAACCTTATTGAATTGGTTAGCGTTGGAAATTGGGCCCAGCGAGCCCTTCTCGCCTGTGCCCACCTGAATGGCCTCAGCCGTTTCACGGGCAATTTCGATCGCTTCGCTTTGCTGGTCTTTGTGGACCAGCATACGGGACGGCGCATTGCAGGACTGCCCGGTATTGTTCATCATGGAACGGACACCGCCTTTGACTGCCTTTGCGAGGTCGGCATCCGGAAGAATGATGTTCGGAGATTTCCCGCCAAGTTCCAGCGCGACCCGCTTCACGGTTGGTGCGGCTGCCTCGGAAACGAGAACACCTGCGCGCGTTGAACCCGTAAACGACATCATATCCACATCGGGATGAGATGAGAGTGATTGTCCAACACCTGGACCGTCACCATTCACCAGGTTGAACACGCCGGCTGGCACGCCAGCATCATGCATGATTTCGGCGAGGATCATCGCATCCAGTGGCGCGATTTCTGATGGTTTGAGAACAATGGTACAGCCTGTCGCAATGGCGGGAGCAACCTTGCAGGCAATCTGGTTAGCTGGCCAGTTCCACGGGGTGATGAAACCGCAAACGCCGATGGCTTCTTTGCGGATCAGTGTGCTGCCCTGCATGGTTTCGAATTCATAGTCGCGAAGAACTTTTGAAGCGGTCGCGAAATGGCCAAGGCCGGTCGGGGCCTGAACGGCCTGCGCCAGCCAGGTCGGCGCACCCATTTCTTTTTCGATTGCTTCGCCGATTTCGGCCATGCGGGCTTTGTAGCCGGCAGTGATCTTGTCCAGAAGGTCAGCGCGATAGGCGACAGAGGTTTGCGAAAAGCTCGGAAAGGCAGCTTTTGCCGCAGCAACAGCCTTATCGACATCGGCTTTCGAACCAAGAGAAATCGTCGTGAAGGCTTCTTCTGTTGCCGGGTTTTCGACCTCTACGGTGCGTGGCTCCACGGGGTCTACCCATTCACCATTGATGTAGAATTTCGTGTAATCAGGCATGTGTTTCGTCTCCCTTGGCGTGTTTCCTCAGATATATAGGAGGAAGACTCTGGTTTGTCTCGGGATAATGCTGGGTCAGCTATCGGAAAGTCCCGCGATCACGGGAAGGTCATCTTGAAATCGGCGAATGGATTTGGCTTTACCCCGTCTCCGGCCAGTCATAGGCTCGCAATATGGATAATCTCATCAGATTTCATTGTCCGCCCGAACTGAAAGGCAAAGTGCCGGAGCCAGTTCCGGCCAAACGGTCAATTCCGGCCTGGCTGAAGGACTCCCATCTCGATATTCCCGAGGAAGCGCGACAGGCGCACGATTTATCCACGCATACCGCCAAGGCCTGTCTTCCCTTTCTGGAGGCGACAACCGCCGGGTATCTCATCCCGTTTCCTGAGGATGTGACGATTTCCTTCCATGGCCCGCATCCGACTTTCCACTGGGACCTTCGCACTGTGCCGAACAAATCCCCTTGGGTAGAGGGTCACCACCCGAGCCAGTATAAAAATGCGCCGTTTGAAAAAATGCCGGTGCTGAAGCTGAAAAACCCCTGGATCGTCTCAACACCACCTGGGGTTTCCTGCCTGTTCATTTCGCCTCTGAACCATTTTCATCTAGCGGGAATTTTTCCGCTTGCCGGGGTCGTCGACACGGACACTTATTACAACCCGGTGAATTTTCCGGCCCTGCTCACAGGCATCAAACGAGACAAACCGGTGACCATCAAGCGTGGCACGCCGATCATTCAGGTGATCCCTTTCAGGCGCGAAGTCTGGAATATGGAAATCGGCACAACCGAAATGGCTGAGATGAAAAACACTCAGGACACGCTGAAAGAGCATGATCCAAATGGCTATCGCGATGTCTTTCGCGCAAAGAAAACATTCAGCTAAGCCTTCTCAAGCATCTCGTCTTCACCACACCAAATACGAGTTTGCACCGATATGAGCGTGCGGAAGAAACAAAAACGGCCCGGATCACTCCGGGCCGTAATCGCATCAGATATCTGATGGGCCGTTAGTAGGTGTAACGCAAACCGAACTTCGCTGTGTAAGAATATTCTTCATACTGCAGAAGACGGCTGCCTCGCGGGCCTTTCTGGAAGGCGACGTAAGGTTCGTCTGACATGTTGATCAGATCAGCAAAGACCTGGAAGTTATCGTTCACGCGATACTTGGCCGAGGCATCAAGCTGAAGGTGGTCGCGAACATAGCGATCTTCCATCGCAGACCCGCCCAGCTCATCAAGATACTCGTCTCGGTAAGTCGCTGTCAGGCGCAGTTCCAGACCATTCTTGTCATAGCCAATCATGGTGTTCCAGGTGTTTTCGGAAGATGCCGGCAGAGGAATTGTCCGCAGATTGCCGTCTTCATCCGGCACGTCACCTTTCGCATCCGTATAGGTGTAGTTCAGACCAACAAGCAGACCATCAAGCGCACCTGGGAGGAATTCGAGAGACTGCTGATAGCTGAACTCGAAACCGCTTACCGTCGCTGTGTCACCATTGATAGAGTAAGACACTTCATCGTCATCGGTCGGGAACTCATAGCCGCGGAAGGCGGTTGGACCTTCCAGGGTGACGTCAACGATGAAGTCATCGATGATCTTGTGGAAGACACCAGCCTGAATCACACCACCGGTTTCAAAATAGTATTCGGCAGACGCGTCGAAGTTCCAGGCGCGGTATGGATCGAGATCAGGGTTGCCGAATTCAGCTTCCATCTCATTGTCATCATTCGTTTCAATGATCTGGTTTGGCGCGATCTTGCCGATCTTCGGACGAACGATGGATTTGAAGGCACCGCCGCGAAGCACGATCTTGTCCGTTGCGTCATACTTGAGGTTAAAGCTCGGCAACAGGTCAGTATAATCCTTGGTATACTCAACCGGGGTCACGAACAGCGTGTCATCGGTCTGTACCACGCCGTTATAGGTCGCGTCTTCTTCGACAAGCTGGACTTCATTTCCTTTCATGGTCGTGTCGGTCTGCTCGATACGCACACCACCAACCATAAGAAGTTTTTCCATCTCATAGCGGCCTTGAATGAACGCCGCGACAACATCTTCTTCAACTTCGAAGAATGCTGCTGCCGATTCAAAATCTGCGTCCAGTTCTTCGAGTTCCAGCTCACCATTTGCGAGGGCAGCAGCGTTAGCGGCCCGAACAGCGCCCAGCTCAGGAACGAAACCGATATCGATCAGGCCGTAACTGCCAGGGCCAGCCACGTCAGCAAGCGTGTAGCTGGCGCCTTCGTATGGGTTCTCGTTCAAAGAGTAGCTTTTATCCTTCAGGCGAACCTTGAAGCCACCTTTAAGTTCGAACTCATCACCATTGGCGAGTTCAAACTTGCGGGCCGCATCAAACTTGCCGGACCATTCGGTTTCTTCAGCAAGGCCGTCGATATAGGCGACCTTGTCGAACTCATAACGTGACGCATCATTGAAGAGCGCTGAACCGGATGTGACATCAAATGTCGTGGTTTCGAGATCTGAATAATCAAACAGGAAGCCAACGCCTTCATCTTCAAACTCGGTGACGAATTCCGTCTGGTCCTGAGTGTCATACTCGTGCTCTTCAGCTTTGGAGTAGGCGATCTTGTAGTCGAAAGCCCACTTGTCCAGCTCGGTTTCACCGCCAACCTGGTAAGATTGAATCTTCTGGCTCTCAAAACGATCCTTCAGGTCACGAACAACTTCGATCGGCTCATCTGCATCAGAGAACTGAGCGGTTGTATCGGTTCCGCCAACAACTGAATCGCCATCCAGTGCGAAGATCAGCCGACCACGAGTTTCGAAGTCGTTGAACTCACTGTAAACGCCGCGCGCATAAAGTTCTGTGTGCTCTGCCGGGCGCCAGTCAAAAGAAAGCGTGCCACTCAGACGTTCGCGATCAACGTCATAATCGCGATATTCGACGTCTTCGGCATAAACGATACCATCGTCTGTGACGTCCCAGCCTTCCATCTCCATATTGTCGGTAGATGTCTTGCGGTCATAGTAAGACAGACCGCCAGAAATGCCGAAATTGTCAGTTACCGGGAAGACGAAATCAACAGCGCCTTTTGGGGACGTTTCTTCGCGCAGGTCGTTGTAAGACCCTTCAAGCGTCGCCGAGATATATGGCTCGTCGCGATCAAACCCCTTCGTGGTTTCAATCTCGATGCTGGCGCCAATCGTGTCGGCGTCCATATCCGGTGTGAGTGTCTTCTGAATGGAGACTGACGAGATCAGCTCGGAAGCGATCACGTCGAGCGCGACGGCGCGCGTATCAGATTCAGGCGATGGCAGGCGAACTCCATTGAGTGATGATGCGTTCAGAGCCGGGTCAAGACCGCGAACAGATACGAAACGACCTTCCCCCTGGTCGTTCAGAACGTTCACACCTGTCAGCTTCCGGACGGATTCCGCAATGTTCTGATCGGGAAACTGACCGATATCATCACGTGTCAGAATGCTTTCGACGGTGTCTGAATTGCGTTGTCGGGCGATGGCCTCTTCCATCATCGCCCGCTGACCAACAACGGAGATGGTCTCCATCATCATATCGTCGTCATTGGCCGACTGGGCCAGTGCCGGTGCGGTGAATGTAATTGTTGTCAGTGCGGACGTCAGCAGCAGCGCACGCGTGCAGGAAAGCGTCGATCTCATGTTGGATTCCCCAATTTCTCCTCAAACTGGGGCGTCCATATTCTCAACCGATGACAGTTCGGAGACGTGTCGGTGACACTTCGGTCACAAGCTCGCGACACTTTTTCGAAATTATCACCGGATACGGATCAACAGGTTTCTGTTTTGAATGATTGCGTTATCAAATATGGCCGGGTGCATGACGCAGAAAACTTATTCAGAGCAACTGTCTAACGCCATCACTCTATTCAACGATGCCTCGTGAAAAGCCTGATGGTCCTGGCTCTGAAAGCTCTCGCAGGAATGTCCGAACGCAGAATAGACAATTGCGCTACTGTCTGAGCATGTCGCCCAGACAATTGCTGTTCTGAAGGACTGAAGAGAGGTTTAGCTCTTCGAAGCGCCGCCAGTGCTGGCTTCCTGAGGTGCGGTATCAATCAGCTGAAGCTTGCTGGTCTGCACCGTGATCCGTCCAACTTCCTCTGTATCCACCACAATTTTGACCGGGATGACCATGTTCGGAATGGCTTCAGCGAAATAGATACGCATCGGACCATCAATTCCCGACAGGTTATTGCCCTTATCGCCTTCGTCATATCCGGCAACACGCTCCATGCTTACATGGCATTCATAGCCTTTGCCGCGCCAGGCCTTGGTTTTGACGTCGGTCTCGCCCTGATAATTCAGTGTCAGACGCGTCAGCTGTTTGCCGTCAAAGGTCGTAATGGGGCCACCGCACGGATTTTCGGCCGAACGCGGCTCGAAGGCGATATTGACGAGCGCCGTGATCGGGTCGAGCGCGCTGAGTTTTTGGTCTGGCGTCGCAGGCGGGAAACCGAGATCACCAAAGCTTGGTGTTGCTGTCATCGCGACATCGTCTTCACCCCAGGTCATTTCGACCCGGCGGTTCTTTTTCCCATCATAGTTCTGGCTGATATAATTGTAGGACTGAAGACCGTTTTCCTTCACATATCCGCTTGATGACAGGCGCATGTCATAGTCGACAAAGATGTCTGCAATACCTGTCGTTTTGACGCGCGAGCTGGACGAATAAATGCCGTCATGCAGCTTCACATCCCAGGTCGCTTTGCCGGTGACAGGAAGAAACAGAAACCAGGCTGTTGCTTCAAGCTCGTAAATATAGCGCTTGGGCTGCCCATCCAGAACCTCTTTCAGAACCGGGTTGGTGCCTGGCGGGTGCGCGGCCTCACCGAGAACAGGAGCCGCCGTCAGTGTCAGTGCAGCCAGAGAAAGACCAGCGAAGAGTTTGAGTTTCATGTCAAAATGACCTTATACATGACGCGGACGCCCACCCTGTCGAAGCAATAACACAAGCAGACCATAGTGAAGATGAACAGTCTGATCTACGATTTGCCATATTTCTTCTTCAGTTCGCTGATATTTCAAAACGCATGAATCCGCTAAAAGCGGCGAATCAAGGTTGACGTTTCTCAGAAGAACGCGTAATTGCCGCGCTTCAAGTTTTCAGACAGTTTAAGCAAGAGGCGCTGCCATGTCGCGCGAATGTGAACTTTCCGGCAAATCTCCGATTATCGGACATCGGGTGAGCCACTCAAATATCAAGACGAAACGCCGGTTTCTTCCAAACCTGGTGAACGTCACTCTGCGTTCAGAAATTCTGGACCGTGCTTTCAAAATGCGCATCGCGGCATCGACCCTGCGCACAGTCGACAAGCATGGCGGCCTGGACGGTTATCTGCTCAAGACAAAAAAATCAGCGCTTCACGATAAAGCGCAGAAAATTCTGTCAGATATCGAGAAGAAGCAAGCAGAAGCCTCTGCTTAATTCGATCTGAATGCCGAATTCGGAAAAGCGCCTTGCGGGGCGCTTTTTTTGTGCGAAAAAGCAGAACTCAAATTCGGAGTTCCGCAATGCGCGTTTCAGTAGCCCTGTTGTCTGTCCTTGCTCTTGCTGCCTGTAGTCGGGAAGTGCCGATCCGAGCGGATGTGATTTATACCGGCGGTACAATTTATACAGGCGTCACCGAAGATCAGACTGTCGAAACTGTCGCCGTTGGCGATGGCGTGATCGTCTACACTGGCCCAATGGATGGCGCCATCAAGGCGGCCAAATCCGGCGCTGAGATTGTCGAACTCCCAGATAACGCCTTCATGTTTCCCGGTTTCACGGACTCCCACGTCCACCTGTCCGGAGTTGGCGAACGGGAGATGACGCTTAGCCTTGAGGGAGTGGCGTCCATCGAGGTGCTGAAAGCCGAACTTCTTGCCTGGCGCGAAGCCAATCCAGACGTCGATCGCATTCGCGGCCGCGGCTGGATCGAAACCCACTGGCCAGAGGGGCGCTTCCCGTCGGCAGCTGATCTTGATGAGGTCGTTGGCGATATTCCTGTCGTTCTGGTGCGGGCAGATGGCCATGCCCTGGTTGCCAATTCTGAAGCCATGAGTGCTGCGGGCATTACGGCTGAAACCCAGCCCCCATCGGGCGGTGATATCCTGAAAGACGAAGACGGCGCGCCAAACGGCATGCTGATCGACAATGCCATGGGTCTCGTTGGCGGTCTGTTTGCTGAGCCGAGCGTCGAAGATATGACCCGTTTTGTCTCCAAGGGTTATGATGTTTATGCCAGCCGCGGCTGGACCGGGCTTCACAACATGTCTGTTGGCCAGACGGAACTGGATGCGCTTCGGCAGCTGGCCGTGCAGGATAATATCAAGCTCCGGACGTATAACGCAGTAAATCCCGATCAGATTGCTTCTGCGATTAACCGCACGCCGACAGGTCGACTGCTGACAACGCGCGCAGTGAAGATCTTCATGGACGGCGCTCTCGGCTCTCGCGGCGCGCTTCTTGTGCAACCCTATTCAGACGCGCCGGAAACGCGCGGACTTCCACTGCGGACGCGAGCAGACACGCTGGAGCTTTATGCGACCGCTCTCGAAAATAACGTTCAGATTTCCATCCACGCGATTGGCGATCTGGGAAACAAGCGAGCGCTTCAATGGATGAGCGAGGCGTTTGACGCTCACGTCACTGAAGAGGCGGAAGCCGAAGAAGATGACCCGTCCACTGGCCCGCGCTGGCGGATCGAGCATGCTCAAATTGTACAGCCAACCGACCAGCAGCGCTTTGCGGAGCTCGGGATAATCGCCAGCATGCAACCCTCTCATGCGATTGGCGACTTGCATTTTGCGCCATCCCGACTGGGCATGGGTCGTCTGGGAAATGCCTATCCCTGGAAAGACCTGATGCGCGAAGGCGCGATGATTACTGGAGGGTCAGACGCTCCTGTGGAAGTTGGCGACCCGTTGATTGAGTTCTACGCGGCGAGTGTCCGGAAAGACCTGTCTGGATATTCCGCAGACGGCTGGCACCCTGAACAAGCCCTTACGCGATATGAGGCGCTGAAGCTCTTCACCATCAATGCGGCCTATGCGAGCTTCCGCGAAGAGGATCTCGGCACGATCGAGGTCGGAAAACGCGGGGATTTTTCAGTCTTCGATCAGGATCTGATGACGGTAGCTGATGATCAGATCATGTCGACCAGTCCGCTGATGACAATTGTCGATGGCAAGGTCGTCTGGTCGTCTTCGCCTGATTAATTGCCGGCCGAATGATCATGGTCGAACACGGCGAGGAGTGTTTTCTGCCGATCTGAAAAATTGTCATCTGACACAATGACAATCCGATCCGTTGTGTCAGATACCGGCCGTACAGCAATACCTTCGAAATTATCGACAACGACCTCTGAGGTTAGCATGGTGAGTTGCTGAGTCTCTGAGATCAGGCCATCTTCAGACAAAGACGATACAGCAATGGCAATCCGATTGCCGCGCAAAGGGTCATAGGATCGAAAGATCGAATAAAGCCGATCTTCGCCGTTTTCGGCTTCAACGAGGTCTGTACCCGTTTGCATGGTGAGCTCCGGAGCGCGCAGTCTTTGAGCGAAGCCGTCTGACTCCTCACCGGTTTTATAAATGGCTACAGGCGCGCCATTATTGCGCTCTTCCAGTCCGAGAATGAATTCGGATGTTCCGCGGCTGCCCAGCGCTTCAAGCCCGCTATTGGGGCTGACATCTGTTCCGATGCCGAAGGCGCCGCTATCAAATGAGACGAGTTCTATGCCGCGTGCAAATGCACCGCAGCCATCGATATCATAGGCGAGCACCCGGTGCTCTCGTTCGAAGCTGACGTAGAGCATTTCGCCTGTCCAGCTGACGCCTTCAGAGTCGACCCAGGATTTTCCGTTAAACGGCTGGCCGGTTTCATCACGCAGAAGCGCAGAAAACGCCGTGTCCGCTGGCACGGAAGTTTCAGGATCTACATCAATCCAGAAGAGCGTTCCCATGTCTGATGCGAAGATCAGAGTATCATCATCAAGGAAATCAAGGCCCGACAAACCGCCGAATAGCGGGTCGCTGGACGTCAATTCGAAGAGGGCCACAGGCTTCAGCGGCGCAAAAAATGCGTCCACATCCAGATCGGCATTGTTGCTGAAACTGAGCGGCGTTGCCGTCAGCTCCTGTTTTGTCGGCGGGAGATAGTCCACGCCTTCCGGGCAAGACAGCGACGAGATGGTTCTCACAGTCTCAGAGGTTGTGGTGAGAGGCGCGGATGGTTGTTCACTCGATGCACAGGCAGAGACCAGAAGCGCGGCTGCCAATGCAGTCATTACGCGATCATGATTTGAGCGCACGCGCCATCTCCTTGACATCACCGCGACGAACCGAGCGGCCAGCCTGAACGCCTAACCCCTTTTCGCGACCTTTGTGTGACGATTGTGGACTGGTATTTTGGCCGCCAGGGCCTGAATCCTCGTCAAACAGGGAGGCCAGCTGTTCTGTCATCGCACCGCCAAGCTGCTCGGCGTCCACAATCGTGACCGCTCTCTTGTAATAGCGGGTGACGTCATGGCCGATACCGATCGCGATCAGTTCGACATCGGATTTGTTCTCGATGAAGTCGATGACATCCCGCAAATGGCGTTCAAGGTAATTGCCGACATTCACCGAGAGCGTGGAATCGTCCACCGGCGCGCCATCCGAAATCACCATCATGATCCGGCGTTGTTCAGGCCGCGCCAGAAGGCGGTCGTGCGCCCAGATCAGCGCTTCGCCGTCGATATTTTCTTTGAGGAGCCCTTCGCGCATCATCAGGCCGAGGTTTCGACGCGAACGGCGCCAGAGGCTGTCGGCAGGTTTATAGACGATGTGTCGAAGATCGTTCAAACGTCCCGGGCCTGCTGGCTTACCCGCCTCAACCCAGTCTTCGCGTGACAAACCACCCTTCCAGGCGCGTGTCGTGAAGCCCAGAATTTCGACCTTCACGCCGCATCGCTCGAGCGTGCGTGCCAGAATATCGGCACAGAGCGCGGCCACCATGATCGGCCGACCACGCATGGAACCGGAATTATCCATGAGCAGGGTCACGACCGTGTCGCGGAAGTTGGAGTCGTCTTCCTGTTTGAAGGAAAGTGGCGAGGTCGGATCAGTCACGACACGTGTCAGACGCGCCGTATCAAGAACGCCTTCTTCGAGATCAAAGGTCCAGCTGCGGTTTTGTTGTGCCATGAGGCGGCGTTGAAGCTTGTTGGCCAGACGCGAAACGGCGCCCTGAAGCCCGGATAATTGTTGATCAAGATAAGCGCGCAGGCGCGTCAGTTCTTCAGGATCGCAAAGTGTATCAGCATGCACGACTTCGTCATGCGCTTTGGTGAAGACCTTATAACGGATCTCGCGATTATCATCGCCCGCCTGATAGTTCGGGCGTACAGGCTGACTACCATCTTCGGTTTCTTCCGGATCGTCGCCCGGATTTACATCCGCATCAGCTTCCATGCTCATATTGGCGTCGTCGGAATCCTCGCTATCCATATCGGAGGCGTCGATTTCCTCCATGGATGCGCCAGTGGACTGTTCACCGGTGTCTTCATTGTCATCACCCTGTTGGGTGGTGGATTCTTCGTCGTCGCTGGCTTCGGATTCTTCGTCTTCGGTGTTCTCACCATCCTGAATATCAGCCGCGGTAAGGTCGCGAATGAGGTTTTTGACCACTTTGGCGAAACTGTCCTGATCGGTCAGATGTTCGGCGAGATTGGTAAGGTCGCCGCCCGCGGCGCGTTCAATGTCATCCCGGTAAAGGTCAGCAATACCTTCCGCAATTTTTGGCAAAGGGCGACCGGTCAGCTTTTCGCGCAACAGGAATTCCAGCGCATCATTCAAAGGCGCATCCTGCCGGTCTTCCATCCGGCGATAGCCCGCTTTTTCGCACCGGTCGACCAGGCAGGCATCAAGATTATCGGCGACGCCGGCCATTTTCGCCGCGCCAATGGATTCGACTCGCGCGCGCTCAGCAGCCTCAAACAGGCCGCGCGCCTCAGCCGTTTTCGGGCTGTTCTTCTGATGGGCAACCGGATCATGGTGCGCCAGACGCAATGCAGCGGCATCGGCTTCACCGCGAATTCGCGCAGCTGTTTCCGGATCCGGCAGGCGGGGTGGCGTCTTGATGAGGATTTTCTTACCCACGGCCGACGTGCCGTCAGGCGAGAAGCCGACTTCAACCTCCTCGGTCGCGCTGAGTGCCTTGGTGGTGATGCTCAGGGCTTCGCGGAAAATATCGTCCGGAGATGTCTTCGAATTGGCCATAGGGGAGATATAGGCGTGTTGAGCGCTCATGCGAAGCGCAGATTTACGCTTGAGTGACTTCTGTTTCTGAAATTGTCAGGATAGGACAAAGCACTGGCAGATCTGGGTGCCAGATGGAGGGGATATGCGCGAAAACAGATTTGATTTTCTGCGGCTTGTTTTTGCGGGAATGGTGGCTGTTTATCATATGGTCGCGCTATCGCTTTCTGCGCCGGGTGTGCCGGAAGAGCGTCTGGCGAGTCTGGCTGAAGTCTCCATTCAGGGGTTTTTCGTTTTATCTGGCGCTTTGGTGTTTGGATCGCTTCTGCGAACGGATGGCATTTCGGCATATGCCATGAAACGGATTCGCCGCCTCTATCCGGCATATCTGACGGTCATACTGATCTCCGCAATTGCGGCTTTGGCGCTGGTTCCGGAACCGCGCGAGCACCTGAACGGCGTGCTTCACTATATTCTGGCAAATGCCGTGTTTCTGAATTTTCTGGGGCCGGACCTGCCGGGCGTATTTGAAGAGCAGCGGTTTACGGCTGTGAATGGCGCGCTCTGGACCATCAAGATTGAGGTCATGTTCTATATCGTCTTGCCTATCCTGGTCTGGTTCCTGAACCTCACGGGAAAGCTCCGGCTCGTATTCATGGCGCTGATTTACATCGCGGCAGAGATATGGCGCGGATTTCTGGAAGCCAAAGGTCTGGCTTCCGGTTCAGGAATGATCATCCAGCTTTCAAGACAGCTACCGGGGCAGATGAGCTTTTTCATCGCGGGCATGCTGGTCTGGGAATATCGTGACCTTCTCAGAAGCAAATGGTTCATCGCACTCACTATAGGGGTCATTCTGACCGGAGTGTCATATCTTCCTTATGCCGAAGCCGTGCGGGCGGCGGGACTGGCGCTGCTGATCGGCGCAATTGGCCTTGCCCCCGGCCCACAGATCAATGCCGCGCGGTTCGGAGATATTTCCTACGGGGTGTATATCACCCATTTCCCGATCATTCAGACGGTGATTGCCGTAGGCTTGTTTCAGACCTCGGTCGCAACAGGTTATGCCGCGTCAGCCTTTGCGACGGTGATGGCGGCATTCCTTCTCTGGCACCTGATCGAGAAACCCTTCCTCAGCCGGGACAACTGGTATCGCCGGCATGAAAAGGGTGATCAGGCAACCTGAACCATGAGGGCGCTTTCCGGCAGTTCTTCACCAAAGCAGCGCTGATAGAATTCAGCGACAACAGGGCGTTCGAGTTCATCACATTTGTTGAGGAAACTCATCCGGAAGGATTGGCCGACATCGCCGAAAATAGCAGCGTTTTCGGCCCAGGTGATCACTGTCCGCGGGCTCATAACGGTCGACAGATTACCGTCCATGAAGGCGTTACGGGTCATGTCTGCCAGACGCACCATCTTGTCGAGCGTCTCTTTGTCGAAGTCTGGCAGCTTGGCCGACACGATTTCGACTTCGGCATCATGCTCGAGATAGTTCAGGGTTGTCACAATAGACCAGCGGTCCATCTGGCCCTGGTTGAGCTGTTGCGTGCCGTGATAGAGGCCTGTCGTATCACCAAGGCCAACCGTGTTGGTGGTGGCGAAGAGGCGGAAATACGGGTTCGGCGCGATCACACGGTTCTGGTCGAGCAGCGTCAGGCGGCCTGAAGCCTCCAGAATACGCTGGATCACGAACATCACATCCGGGCGACCGGCGTCATACTCATCAAAGACAATCGCAACAGGGCGTTGCAGCGCCCATGGCAGAATGCCTTCGCGGAATTCTGTAACCTGCTGGCCGTCTTTCAGAACGATTGCATCCTTGCCGACAAGGTCGATCCGAGAGACGTGACTGTCGAGGTTGACGCGGATGAGCGGCCAGTTGAGGCGCGCCGCGATCTGCTCGATATGGGTGGATTTACCCGTGCCGTGATAACCCTGAACCATGACCCGGCGGTTGAACTGGAAGCCCGCCAGAATGGCCATGGTCGTTTGCGGGTCAAACCGGTAGCTTTCATCGACTTCCGGAACATACTCGGTCTTCTGTGAGAACGCGTCGACCTTCAGGTCGGAGTCGATTCCGAAAACGTCGCGCACGCTCACCTTCTGATCCGGGATCAGACTTTCAAGTTCCGGGGAGGCGGTTATGACTGACATGCACTCTTCCTTACGCATTCTATATGCATGTTCTAGCTTGGACTTTTGAGAAGTCCATTCAATGGGGGAATTGAATTTACCTTTCACAGTTGCTGCGAAAAAGAGACGCAGCAATGTGGGACTAGTCGTCCTGGGTAAGTCCTGCGGCCTTCAGGGTTTTGAAGGCTTTGATGACGCGTGCCAGCTTGTGCTCGGATGAGCGGTCGCCACCATTGGCGTCGGGGTGGAATTTCTTCACATAATCGGAATAGCGCTCGCGAATTTCGAGCGGTGTTGCCGACTCTGGCAGATCCAGATCAGACAGCGCGCGCACCTGAAGACGGGTGCGGCTGACTTTCTTCCGGGAGGCTTTCAGCGCGGCTTCATCAGCGCCGTAAATGCCAGCCCAGATGCGGGGGTCGCCAGAACGAAGCTTGGACTTTTCACCGACGGGGCCTGTACCAAATTTCCACGTTTTGCGATGACCGTATTCCGCGCCCTTCGCAAAGGCCTTGGCCTCTGACTCCGTCATGCCGTCAAAGAAGTTCCACTTCTTATTATATTCTGACGCATGGCGCTGACAGAAATTATGGTGACCGCCGCCGTGTTTTGGGGATTTAAAATCGCCCGGCGCGTCACAACCTTTATGTTCGCACACAATCTCTTCAGGTTGTGCGGCGCGCCCTTTGTTCTTCTTCGATGCTCCGATCGAAATATCTTTGAACTTGGGTCGGTATTCATAGGCATCTGACATAGCGTGGAATATGCTCCCATCCGGCGAAAGAGGCAAGAATTGACAAGCAGACAAAAACGCATAGAGGCGCAATTGCAGGACAGTTTTTCACCAGTGAAATTGTCTGTTGTGGATGAATCTCACCTGCATATAGGGCATGCAGGCTCGAACGACGATGGTGAAAGTCACTTTTTCATCGAAATCATTTCTCCCGATTTTGTGGGCAAGACGCGTGTCGCCGCCCACAGACTGATCAATGATGCACTGTCAGGAGAGTTCGAGACCGGCCTTCATGCATTGAGGCTGAAGACCGGCACACCGTGATTAGCCCTCTTCCGGGAGGCTTTCTGCATAAGCTTTGGCTTCATCGAGCAGGCGCAGCACATTGCCGCCCATGATTTTCTCGATGTCGTCCCAGGTATAGCCCTCTTCGAGCAGGCGGGAGGTGATGTTCGGATAGTCGGCCACGCTTTTGAGGCCGACAACGCCGCCGCCGCCATCCCAGTCCGGGCCAATACCGACATGGTCGACACCCATCAGATCAAGCGCGTAGAGCAGCTGTTCCATGAAGTCCTCAAAGGTCGCCATGGCCTGGGGATATTGTTCATCGATTGCGTTGCGCTCTGCGAGATAGGTCTCATAGGCTTCGCCTTCCAGTGATGACGGGTCAGAGTATTTCTGACGCAGCGCGCCGAGAAGTTCATTCCGTTCCGGGCTGGATGGCAGTTCCTTCAGATAGCTGCCGAGCGCATTCATCTGGATGACGCCGCCACTTTCCGCGAGCATTGTCAGGTGCTCATCATCAATGTTTCGCGGGTGCATATAGACGGCACTGGTTCCTGAGTGAGACAGAACAACCGGCGTTTCAGAAAGACGGATCATATCGGCCAGCGATTCCTGGCTGGCGTGTGAGCCATCAACGATCATACCGAGCCGGTTGGCTTCCTTGATCAGCTCCTCACCAAGTGGGGACAGGCCGTCATAAGGTTTTTCAATATCTGTCGCGCTGTCTGCGAACTGGTTGGTACGTGAATGCACCGGGCCGATCATACGAACACCCAGTTTGTAGAATGTTTCGACGAGAGACAGATCGGTGCCCAGCGGATAACTGTTCTCGATGCTCATCACGACAACCTTCTTGCCTTCGCCGGCAATGCGTTCGGCATCGGCAGAGGACCAGGCCCATTCAAAGCTTTCCGGATTGGCCGCGACCATTTTCTGGACCGACATGGCCCGCAGAAGCGCGACATCGCGCGTCACCTGATAAGACCGTTCATCGAGCGGGCCTTGCGGCGAGTAAATCACCCAGAAGCCGCCATCGAGCCCGCCATCATCCATGCGCGGTACATCAACCTGGGTGTAGTCCTTGTCGTAGTCATGGCGTTCCATGATGTCGAACCAGGGCTGAATCAGAAGCGCAGGCGTATCGAGGTGCGTGTCCAGAATGACGATGCTCTGGTGCTTCGCCATGAAATCAGACTCCGGCGCGGGTGTTTCGGCCGTGACGGTTTCGCATGCGGCCATCGTGGCCAGGGCTGCAAGACTTGCGCAGGATTTCAGGAAAACTTTTGACTTCGACATTCACCACTCCCGGTTTGAATGACAAAATTCTAAGCGCATGTCTGGTCCGGGGTCCAGCAACTCATCGAGCAAGACTGCAATTGATGAGGAGAGGTATAACAAATGCTCAGCTGTGCTGAATAGAGACACAGCAGTTTCTGCTTTTAGTCGTCAATATCGCCTATCTCCTCGAATATTTTGATGGTTACTAAAAAGTAACTATAGAATAAGTATTCACGTTTTCGTGAGCGTATTCGTCTGATGGATATTTAGACAATTATTGGCCGATTACATAATAATTAGACAATTGGAATATTCTTAGCCGCGAACATCCCCCTCGTGTTGCGACGCTCAAACTCTCACGAGACCTTTATCGACAGACAGGTCAGAGGAGGGGTTCCCAATGTCTATCAAGTTCTCAATGCGGAAAACCGTCGGCGTCGTGGCGCTGGCGACAGCTCTTGGTTTTCCGGCTGGTGTTGGCTGGGCGCAGGAAGATGCTGAAGCCACAATGGACACAGTATATGTTGAAGGCCGAAGGGTCTCACAAAATGATGAAGCCATCGGTCTTGATGAGGCGACCAATACCGTGGCGGTTACGCGCGAGCAGCTTCTTTCGGCGCCTGGCGGTATCTCGGGTCTGAAAATGCTGGAATCGCTTCCGGGGTTTAATGTTCAGACCGACGGGGCGCTGGGCCTCTATGAATTCGGTAACTCGGTCACGGTTCGCGCCTTCAACCTGCAACAGATCGGCTTCGTGCTTGATGGCGTACCCATGGGGCGATCCGATGCTTTCGGCGGTAGCCCGATCTTCCGTTACGTGGATAACGAAAACCTCGGATCTGTTGTGGCTTCACCGGGCGCAGGGGACGTGTCTCTGCCGAGTTATGCTTCGCTCGGCCCGATTGTGTCTTACAATACAACGCCGACAGCTGATGAGTTCGGCGGAATGATCTCTTACACCATCGGCGATGACGATCTGGAGCGGAGTTTCATTCGACTGGATACCGGAAACTGGCACGGGTTTTCTGCTTATATCAGCCGATCAAAAACGGACTCCGGGCTCTGGCGCGGCGCAGGTTCGATCGACCGGGAGCATATCGAAGGCAAAATCCGATATGAGTGGGATGAGGACACCTATATTCAGGCCGGATATGTCGCAAACGAGTTCTTTGATTATGATTCGCCATCCGGCCCAGCGGCTGTGTTCGAAAATGACTATTATTACGGCTATTCCGGGACGATTCCGGACGGCTGTATCATGCCCTACACGGATACGAATGGCAGCCTGATCTATCCTTGGGATTATAATGGCGACGGCGTTGCGGACAGTAATGACTTCTCGCCGACATTCATCGGCGGAAGCTGCACCAGCTATTATGAAGACCGCATCAATATTCGCCAGGACGCGCTTTACAACGTGACGGCGGCGACCGACATCACGCCAGACTTTGATATCAAGGCCACCTATTACTTTGAAGACAAAGACGGCTTCGGCGTGTCTCCCGATGGGTTCTCCAACACGCTTGGCCGGTTTAACGACCAGATCAATGTTGGTCTGGATGTCGTGTTTCCACGGGGTGTACAATACGGATTGTCGACAGTCGGCGGTGAACGTGAAGGCCTTGTTGCTGGCGCTGAATACCGGTTTGCCAATCACACGCTCAAAGCCGGTTTCTGGCTTGAAGATGAAACCTATAACCGAACTCAGGCGCGTCTGAATAAAGTCGGCGGCAGTCAGGATGGCGCCGTCCTGTTCGACGAGGTGGCCTATTATCGCCGTGACTACACAACGGTTCGCGAAACAACCCAGCTTTATGTGTCCGACACGATGAGTTTTCTGGACGATCGGCTGAATGTCGAGGTCGGCCTGAAGACCCTCAATATCGACTATTCGCTGGATGGCTATCGCGACTTTAACGACTATGCCATTCGCGACGCAATGGCGCCCGGCGGCAGCCTGCCCGGCTATGGCCCGCAATATATCACGGCAGAATTCGAGAGCGATATCCTGCCAATGGTTGGTGCGGTGTTTGACCTGAACGCCACGGATCAGATTTTCGGATCCTGGTCACAAAACTTCGCCTTGCCGCGCGGAACGGACGATCTGTTCGACAATACCGGCTCTGATCTTGCCAGTCCGCCTGAGGGTGAAACGGCAGAAAACTTCGAGCTGGGTGTCCGGACAAATCGCAGTCAGTTCTTTGGCGCGGCAACGGTTTATTACACGTCTTTCGACAACCAGTTGTTCCAGAGCAGCGTCATCAATCCGGCAACGGGACAGCCCGAATCTGCGGCCTTCAATGGTGGATCGGTCGACTCTGTCGGTGCCGAACTCTCAGGCGTTTATCAGCCGAACGTGTTCGACGATAAGCTCTATTTCAACGCCAATCTGACCTATAACAAAACAGAAGACGCCAATGGGTATACGCTGGCCGACAGCCCGGAATGGCTGATCACGGGCGGCGTCACGTATGAGCCAACCGAGTGGCTGGTGGCGAACATCTCAGGTAAATATACCGGCGAGCGTTATTCGACCTTCGTTGAGACAGCCGAGGTCGATTCCTTCACTGTGTTTGATGGCTATGTTGACCTGGGCGGCCCGAACGGGTTTGGTGTTCCTGAGAACATTTCTCTGCGGTTCAACGTGAATAACATCTTTGACGAAGAAGTGCCGACGGCCTTCATGTTTGCAGGGTCGGCTTTCTATCGACCACTTAACCCGCGCACCTTCCAGGCAACCCTGACGGCGCGGTTCTGATTTCCCCGAGGGAGGAAAACACAGAAGACGAAAAAGCCCCGGAGCGATCCGGGGCTTTTTTGACTCTGGGAATTGGATTTGCGGATGCGCCTCTATCCGCAGAGTGCGGGAAACATGTCTGCGGTGCGAAGGGCGACATCATGAAGGGCGTGAAGATCGTTAGTTTCGTCTTCGGCGGCACCTTCCAGCAGATCAGGCGGAGGATCAGCCGTCTTGAGCGGGAGGAGTTTCACGCATTCGGAAACGTTTTTGTCTGTGTCGTCTGGTTGTTGGTCTATGTCGTCGAACGGCAAAGACAGCTGCGGGTCCGGCGTGGCGGCCATAACTCGCCCCTTCCAGTGTTGGGCAAGGCGTATGGCTCGGGCGTCGATTTCGCCGACCAATGTTTCAATCCGCAGGGCGCGCTCGATGAGTAGCGAACAATCGAGCACATCATCATTCCGCTTCCGGCGGCGACGGATGAGGGGTTTTGACCGGTCACGAGACATGGCGGCGAGTGGTTGCTCGTTTGACGGCATGCTGATGCAAAACGGAGGCAGTTTCGGCTCGTAGACGGGAATGCCGCGAAGCCTGAACGTAAAGTCCACCGGCTCTTGCGGCGTGCGTTTGATCTCATGATCTGGCTGGACGGGCAGGTGATGGGGGTGTGGTGTGATTTCGCCATCCCGGCAGGCGCGATAAGCCATCCATATGATCAGGCAACGCACCAGATGTTCGGCCATGCGGACGAGCCGGTCGAGCCTGTTCGCATCAAACCGACAGAGATGATTGAAAAAGCCGGATTTGTGCTGGCCGCGCCCCTGAAGGCCCCAGCCGGAGGTGATTTTGAGCGCGCGCGTGAGGTAGGTGCCGACACGGTCTTTCAGCCGTTCGGGCGTGTAGTCATCCTCGTTGAAGTCCGGCGTGCTCATGCCGGGGAGTATGGGGTGAGGGGGCGCGGGGTCGGATAGGTTTTTTGGGGGTGTGGTGGCTCATTCCGGTGAAAACCGGAATTTGGAGCTGTGGGCACAGATCCCGACCTGCGTCGGGATGAGCGGAGATCTTGAAGACAGAAACCCCGGAGCGATCCGGGGTCCAGGGTGTCTGGGTCCCGGTCCTGCTTACGCAAACCGGGATTTCTGGAGTTGTAGAAACAGATTCGACCTTTGTCGGCGGACCTTTAGGGCGCGGGCCTAAACCTCTTCGTCTTTTTTGACGCGGAGGGCCGTGATCTGGTTGCGGGATTTGCGCAGCACGTCGAACTTATAGCCGTGAAAGGAAAAGCGCTGGCCGGGCTCGGGGATGGTTTGTGCTTCATGAATGACGAGACCGGCAATGGTAACGGCTTCTTCGTCGGGCAGGTTCCAGTGCATGGCGCGGTTGAGATCGCGGATCGTCACGACGCCATCGACATTCACTGAGCCATCGGGCTGCGGGCGGACGCCCTGTACCGGAATGTCATGCTCGTCGCGGATATCGCCGACGATTTCCTCGAGAATGTCTTCGAGTGTGATGAGGCCCTCAAGCGCGCCGAATTCATCGACCACCAGAGCGAAATGGTTCCGCTTTTTCAGGAAGGCGTTGAGCTGTTCCTGAACGGTGAGGGTTTCGGGCACGAACCAGGGGTCACGCATGATCTGGCTGATATCGAGATTGGTGAGATCGCCGCGCATTGGAGCGACGGCGCGAAGAAGGTCTTTCGCGTGCAGAACGCCGACCACTTCATCCGGCGTGCCACGATAAAGCGGCAGGCGGGTGTGCTGGCTTGAAAGGGCGGTCATGACAATATCGCGTGCCGGAAGGTCAGCATCGATCATGTTGATGCTTTTCCGGTGGATCATGAGATCGCTGACGGCGAGGTCTTTGAGGTCCAGCGCGCCCACGAGCATGTGACGGTCGTGCTCGGCCACGCCGCCTTCTGAGTGGTGAAGGTCAATCGCGCCGCGGATTTCTTCCTCAGCGGAGACCATGCCTTCATCTGTGCGGATGCCAAACAGGCGCAAAGTGAGGCTGACAATGGCCTGAATAATGGCGACAATCCAGGCGAGGCCCTTGACCAGCCATGTGATTGGGCGGGAGACGCCCATGGCCATATTGTCGGAATTGGAAATGGCATATGTTTTCGGCAGGACCTCAGCAAAAACGAGGACCAGCACCGTCATCACGGCGGTCGCAATGGGAACACCCGCATCGCCGAACCATTTGAGGAACATGGCCGTCGCAATGGACGAGGCCAGAATGTTGACGAGGTTATTGCCGAGCAGAATGGCGCCGATCAGGCTTTCCCGGTTTGACAGAAGACGGTTCACGCGTGCGGCGCGCTTGTCGCCATCGCGTTCGAGACCGTGCATTCGCCCGCGAGAGGCAGCGGTGAGCGCCGTTTCAGAGCCTGAAAAGAACCCTGACATGCACAAAAGCAGCAAGACTGCTATGAATGGCCACACTGTGGTCATCGGATCTTGGTTTCAACCTCCAGAAAGTCTTTGAGAGGCTCGATCTCTACACCTTTCTGGACGAAGGATCGACCTATACCTTTGGTGAGAATGAGCGTCATTGCGCCAGATTCGACTTTTTTGTCCTGAAACATGTGTGTCAGAAGCTCGCTCGCGTCAAACGTGCCTGTGTCGAGTGCGGCAAGGTTTGGCGCCAGGCCTGATGCGGAGATGAGGCGTTCGGTGCGCACAACATCCTGGCCGGAGCAGAGATCAAGCGCCTGAGAAAAGCGATAGGCCATGCACATGCCGGTGGCCACGGCTTCGCCATGAAGCACCCGGCCATCAAAGCCGCGTGCCTTTTCAATGGCGTGCCCAAAGGTGTGGCCGAGATTGAGGAGCGCACGATTTCCGCGTTCCGTTTCATCGGCGGCGACCACATCGGCTTTGCTTTCGCAGGAGATTTTCACCGCTTCAGCCAGAGGCGCGACATCACCTGAGAGAATGGCCGGCGTTTTCTGTTCCAGAAAGTCGAAGAAATCCGGGCGATCAATCAGGCCGTACTTGATGACTTCGGCATAACCGGCGCGCCATTCGCGCGGCGGCAATGTGTTGAGAAGCGACATATCCGCCAGAACCAGTGCCGGCTGGTTGAACAGACCGATCAGGTTCTTGCCGTGACTGGAATTGATGGCGGTTTTGCCGCCCACAGAGGAATCGACCTGGCTGAGAAGTGTGGTTGGCACCTGCACAAAGGGCATGCCGCGCTTCATCAGGCCTGCAGCGAGGCCAGCCAGATCACCGATCACACCGCCGCCAAAGGCGATCAGCACATCATTGCGCTCGGCTTCATGCTGGATAAGCGTTTCGAGCACATATTCCAGATTGGCGTAGGATTTTGTGGCCTCACCGGGCGGCAGAATTGTGGTCACGGCCTTCAGGCCCGAATCCGACAGGTGCGTGGTGAGGCTTTCACCATGATGGCGCCAGACATTTTCATCGGTCAGCACAAACACGCGGGACGTGCCCGGTTTGACGATGGAGCGGATTCGCTCGCCAATCGAGGAGAGCACGGTCTCGCCGATGACAATATCATAGCTTCTGTCACCCAGTTCGACCCGAACAGTTGTGTCCGTCATGATACCTGCATCCGCCCTTTCAGCGCCTCGATAATGGCATTGACGGCTGTATGATGCGGTCCGTCCCGGCTGTCTATAATGAGATCGGCTTCGGCATAGGTGGACTGACGGGCTTCGAGGAGCTGTCGGAGCTTGTCCTTGGGGTTTTCCGTCTTGAGCAGTGGACGGCCATCGCGCTTGTTCACCCGACGCCAGAGCGTTTCGAGATCTGCCCGGAGCCAGACGGTTATGGCGCGGGATTTCAGAAGCGCGCGTGTGGTTTCATTCATGAAGGCCCCGCCACCGGTGGCCAGAATATGCTGGGGACCGTCCAGCAGGCGTTCGATGACGCGCTGTTCGCCGCGGCGGAATTCTTCCTCGCCGTGAATGGAAAAGATATCGGAGACAGAAAGACCTGCGGCCTGCTCGATTTCTGTATCACTGTCATAGAATGGCAGAGACAGACTGTCGGCCAGACGTCGCCCGATAGAGGATTTCCCTGCGCCCATCAGACCGACAAGCGCAATTGTTTTCCCATTTGCCACGTTCGGGCCTGAATTCTCGTTATCCTGTTTCACGCGACTCCTGCGCATTCACTTTGCGCCTCCACAAACCTTGCGATTATACATAAAGGTGAGTTGCGGCAAATGCGATGCAACACGTTAAGGGTTTGAGATGCGATTTGTACTGATCTTGGTTGTTCTGGCTATCATTCTGTTCGGAGGTGGTGTGTTCTATTTTGCGAACAAGGCGAACCAGTCCCCACCGGAAACAGGTGAGCAGCGTCTGGAGGTTGATCTTGGCCTTTAAACAGCTGGTTTCCGCAATTGGATTGAGTGTCGGGCTGGGGGTGATGGCGTTGCCGTCGCAGGCTCAGTTTGAAAGCACCGGCCTAGGCGAAATTGACAGCTGGGGCATTGGTGGCTTGTCGCAGGCAGACGGCGCCTTGCCGGTCACGCTGTGGCAAAATTCGTCCGCTGAGACGCTGGAGCCCCTGTTTGCGCGGATCAATCCGCGCGGTCTGACGCCGACGACAAGAGACCTTCTGACCCGAATTCTGCTATCGCCGTCACGCGCGCCTACCGGTGAAAAGGCGGACAGACTGATGCAGCAGCGTATGCGGCTGATCTGGGAGCTGGGTGAGCTCGATGCCTATGTGGATATTGCGCGCCAGCTTCCCGAACAGGAAAATGTAAAATCCGGCACGCATGCGCAGATCGAAACGCAGTTTCTGAAAGGCAATTTTGCGTCCGCTTGTTCGCAGGCGCGATCGGTTGCCGAGACGTCTGCGTTCATGTTTCAGGCGCGTGCGACCTGTTTTGCGCTGGAAAACAATTTTGACTCAACGGACCTCGCCATGGAGCTGGGTCAGGAGTTCGAAGCGTCTGATCCCTGGCTGATCCGGGCGTTTTCGGCCATGCGCACCATGCCTGAAAATCCGGAAGAGCGTGATGAGGACGAGCTTCCGGCGGCGAATTTCAGCACAGGCATCACGACAGCGCTGTCTCTGGAGGCCGGTTTTCCGGTCGAGCTGGACGAGATTTCCGGTACCAATCCCGGGATTGCGCGGCAGGTTGCCCTGCGCGACGGCGTGCCGCGTGATGTGCGGATCGCTATGGCGCGGCTTGCGGCCTTTGCCGGGTTGATGACTGCCGAGGAATTGCGAAATGCCTACCGGCTTGATCCTGAGCCACTGCCAGAACCTGAGGCGGAGCCAGACGAGCCTTCAGAGGTCGTTGAAGAGGTGGACGAGCCCCCGGAGCTGACGCTTCGTGACCCGGTCGACCCGCTGGATGAAGCGCTGCAGACGGCATTTCATCCAGATGCAACGCCTGAAGAGATTGTCCGGGCCGCGCGACGTGCGCTGATCCTTGTGCAATCAGACCCGTCTCGATTTTCCATAACCGCTGGCGTTCTGACGCCAGTGATCACGCGCTTTCGCGACCCGGAAGCCATTGGCGACAATAGCGAGTTCTTTGCGATCGCGGCATTTGCCGCCGGAGAAGTGTCTCTGGCAAACCGCATTCAGACCATGTCACTTCGAGAAGGTGGCCCGGAGGAAAATCCGTATTTTCAAGCCTGGCTTGATGGCCTGAAAGTGGTGACGGGCGCAGACCGGTCACCAGCCTCGTCGCGTACGGTGTCTGATCGCCTGGCAGAGCATACGCCGTCCGGTGGCCGATCGAAGGCGCTGCAGATGATGCTGACCTTCATGACATTTGATCTGCCGATTTCGCCGGGCGCGCATGAGTTTGCAGCCGGTCCATCAGGCGATCTGATCTCTACGGGCACCAGCGTTTCTGGCAAGGACATGTTCCTGATCGAGTCAGGCATGGCGTCGAGTTCTTATGGTGAAGCCTTCCTGCGCATTATTCGTGTGGTTGGTCAAAGGCCGGACACCGTTCAGGCACTCGATATGGCGGCTCTGATTTCGCTGTTGCAAGACGCTGGCTATGACGCCGAAGCCAGAACGCTGGCGCTGGAAGCACTGGCGTTTCAGAAGCCGGTTAACTGACGTGACAACCGCCGAGAACCGGGACCGAATTCATTCGTTTCTGGAAATGTTGGCGGTTGAACGCGCCGCGTCTGAAAATACGCTGGCAGCCTATCATCGCGACCTGACCGATGCGGCGGAGTTTCTTGAGGCGATGGGCGGAGGCCTGATCGCGGCGGAACGCGCGGATCTGGCAGACTATCAACGGTCTCTCGCTGGTGAGGGGCTTGCCAGTTCGACGATCGCCAGACGGATTTCTGCGCTTCGGCAATTCTATCGATTTGAACTCGAAGAGGGATTGCGCGAGGACAACCCTGCAATGGGGCTCAGCCCGCCCAAAGCCTCGCGGGAGGTTCCGGATGTACTCAGCCGCGAGGAAATCGGGGCGCTTCTGTCCGCCTGTGAGGGCGAGAACGTGAAAGACGTGCGCGATCTGTGTTTGCTGGAGCTTGTTTATAGTGCCGGGCTTCGGGCAAGCGAGGTGTGCACGCTGCCCGTGACGGCGCTGCACACCGTGAAGGATGGCTATATCCGGATTCTGGGGAAGGGGCAGAAGGAACGGTTATGCCCTGTTGGTGGCCCCGCCCGCCGCGCGCTGGGTGCCTGGCTCGCAATCCGCGAGGAACAGCTGCCCACGCGAAACCGCGTGGCGGCAGACAAGTTTGTGTTTCCATCCGGCGGCGCGGATGGACACGTCAATCGCCGCACGCTTCAGAACATTATTCGTGAGCGGGCGTTAAAAGCGAACCTGGACCCGGAGCGAATTTCCCCACACAGCCTGCGTCACGCCTTTGCCACGCATATGCTGCAGGGTGGGGCGGACCTGCGGACGGTTCAGGTCTTGCTGGGGCATTCGGATATCTCCACGACCCAGATTTATACGCATCTTCTGACCGACGATCTTGTAGATATGCTTCATGCTGCCCACCCGCTGGCGCAGAAATCGCGGAAATAGGTGAAGGATCTTTGGATAATGTTTTCGACAATCAGGCCCTGAATATGGTGCTTGAGACCGAACTTGCCGCTGGTAATCAGATCACCGAAGTGTCTGACTGGCCGCCAAAGTGTAAAAAACTCGTCATTCTGATGCGGCGGTTTTCGCGCGCCTATCCTGATGCCGCTCTCACTTATCAAGAGCTGAATGATCCGCATTACTGGTTTGCGGATTATATGGTTGGTGATGGTGAGGAAGTATTGGCGTGTCGTTTTTGATCGACACCCTTATTCCGGGTGATTGGTTTTCTTGTTGTCGAGATACCACCAGTAAAGGACGTCCCGGAAGTCTCGCTTCGCAGCCGCGACGAGATTTCGGAGCTCTGCGACATTGCCCTTGCTCAGGCTCAGAATCGCGCCGAGCACGTTTTCAAGGTTTTCCGCCGATTCCATGGTCTGAGCACGTGAGATTTGCTCAAGCTCAGCGATGACAATTGGAAGATTCTCGTCCGAGAAGTCAGTTTGAATTGTCTTCAGGTGCTGCTCAGACAGTGTCATCGGAGGAGGCTCTTCAAGTGATGTCGCCAGTCTGGCTTAAAACACGACAGATTTTTCATCGATCACCAGTTCCACGTCATGCGCATTGCACCAGGTCTGAAGCTCGCGTTTCAGAACGCTATAAAGGTCTTTTGCCCAGGCTGGTCCCTTGATTGTCCACTGGTGTTCATCCGGCAAATACACGGTTGGACAGCCCATCGAAAAGACCAGACAGAAGCAGCCGCCCGGACCCGTTACCACTAGTTCTTCTTTCCATTTGGCCTCGAATTGAAACTTGGTCATGACGCTCCGCCAACTGACTTTCATACTGATTTTAGTCTGAAACACATTGGGTTTGCCGTCCATGAACGAGCATAAAAAGGACTTTACGTTGCAGTGCAGCAAGACTAGTTTCCCGGAAAAGAGATCAACTCGGGGAAAAAGACATGTCCGCTACCAAGCCGCCACAGCAATTCTACAAGGCCCTTGCCATTGGTGCGCCCGCACCGCTGCGTGAGCAGCCCGTGAATGTGGAGCGCATGATCCATTTCGTGCCGCCGCACCTTGATAAAGTGCGCGCCAAGGTTCCGGACATGGCGAAGAAGGTGGATGTGATCCTCGCAAACCTTGAAGACGCCATTCCTGCGGATGCGAAAGACGCCGCTCGCGCTGGCGCAGTCGAAATGGGCAAGACGGTCGATTTCAAAGCCTCGAACACTGGCTTCTGGTCCCGCGTGAACTGCCTCAACTCGCCATGGTTTCTGGAAGACGTCACAACGCTGCTCGCGGAAGTCGGCGATGCGCTGGACGTTCTGATGATCCCAAAGGTCGAAGGCCCGTGGGATATTCACTTTGTGGACCAGCTTCTGGCCCAGCTTGAAGCCAAACACGGCATCAAAACCCCGATTGGCATTCACGCCATCCTCGAAACCGCTGAAGGTGTGAAGAATGTTGAGCAGATCGCGCTGGCCTCTCCGCGCATGCATGGCATCTGCCTCGGTCCGGCTGACCTTGCCGCCTCCCGCAAGATGAAGACGACCCGCGTGGGCGGTGGTCACCCATTTTATCGCGTGATCGAAGATCCGGTCGAAGGTCGTGAACGCATCAATGCCCAGCAAGACCCGTGGCATTATACACTCGCGCGAATGGTTGATGCCTGCGCGTCTGCTGGCATCAAGGCGATGTATGGCCCGTTCGGCGACATCTCCGACCTCGACGCCTGCGAACAGCAATTCCGCAATGCCTTCCTGCTCGGCTGTGATGGCGCGTGGTCGCTCCACCCGAACCAGATCGACATTGCGAAAAAAGTCTTCTCGCCCGATCCGGACGAAGTGAAGTTTGCCGCGCGGATACTCGAAGCCATGCCAGACGGCACCGGCGTTGTGATGTTGGATGGTAAAATGCAGGACGACGCCACCTGGAAACAGGCCAAGGTCATCGTCGACCTTGCCAAGCTCGTTGCGCAAAAAGACCCGGAATACAAAGAGGCGTATGGGTTTTAGGCGGTAAAGATTGGTAGGTTGGCTCAAGCGAAGTGGAGCCAACACAATTTTGTCGGGTCCGACGTGACGTCTTGACCCGACCTACAACTGATCCTCACCTCCGGCTCGGGTGACTTGCGCCTACGCAGTCGCTTGTGAAAGCCCCTCGCCCGCACGGCGAAAAGGGTTTGGGGTGCGGAGGAGGAACGCGTTTGCTGCCTTTTAAAGGCTTCTTTATGCCTCAGAAGCAAAGCGTCCTTGAGGCGCCTGGCAATCCGTTCGTCGGGCGGCGGTTTCGTCTGATGCCGCCGCCAACCCTGTTCATTAATCATGGGCTGCTCCGCGCTGGCATTTTGTCGAGCACGCTTGATGGAGAAAAAGACCGGTTGGTGTTCACGACGAGAACGCCAATCTGGATACCCCTGTTTGCGGTGATCCTTTTGGCGACCGGTTTTCTTAATCTCACTGAAATTCTGAACGTCGCTTTCATATGCCTGACAGCAGCAGTGATCTTGTTGCTATATCCAGCCCTGATCATCAGTTTTGTACATCGAAGCCGGATCGAGCGGTTTGAACGCATAGGCGACGGTGCGCTGGAGCTCATGTAAGCTCGTCGGTCGGAACAAGCGATGCGAATCCGACGGGATGATCATGTCGGGTCCGACGTGACGTCTTGACCCGACCTACGCCGGTTTGATTCCAATTTACTTCATCCCACTCCCATTCCCCGCTTCAGGGGATGTGCTTTAGTCTCATTTCCGATTAGCGTGGCCTTTGCAGGCGATTGTTATCGCTCAACAATTGCGGGTGTGGGCCCGCAAAGGGGATGTACAGTGAAACTCAAGAAAACTGGTCTGGCGCTGTCAGCGCTTCTGGCATTGGCACTTTCCGGCGCAGCCTCGGCGCAGTTCGGCGTGGATGATGGCGCGACGGAATATGCCATGTCACAGAAGACCTTCGTCGAAACGCCTGAATGCCCTGTTCAGGTGACAGACTGGATTGCGCCGAGAGGCTCAGGCACAGCCCTTCTCCGTGATGGCAGAGCCTATGGGAATGAGGCCATCACAAAAGCGACCATGAATTGGTATTATGCCGGGCCTGACTCGCTCTGGCGTGACGATTACTCTCGCGAAACGCTTGGCGATTGCCTGTACGACGGCAGTTGCGGCCTGAAGAAGAACAGACGCCTCGCCAATCAGATCGAGAAAAAGTCCACTTATGAATGGTCGAATAAAGAGGTCGACCGTTTCTATGATTACTTCGACCAGGAGCCGCCAGCCTCTATCATCAATCTTGCGACGGACGGGATCGGCCGTTGTTTTGGCGCTCATCCGGGTCAAAGATCCATGGCGGAGGCCGGGTTTGTGCAGGCAGATCTCTCGCCTGAGGCCTGCGAGTTTATCGAGGACAATCCAAACCGATTTCAGGCCAGCGGCTTCTCGGCCTTTTTCAGGTTTTATGACCCCGAAAAATCCTGCGGTGCAGGGACGTGGGTTCCGGCGCGCGTCGCTGAGAAACTGCCAGAGCTGATGGGCGATGCCTACGAGGCGCTGCGTTTGGAGGCCGAAGCGGCAGAGCGATTTGCAAACCGCTCAGTTGAGGTTCGCACGCAGGGCTTGAATGGTTGCCAGATCGCCTATGGCCTCATCATGGGCGGCATCAACAATTCTTCCGTCAGCCGCATCCCGGATGAGGGCATTACCTGGGCGCTGCAATATGAAAAGGCCCGCATTCAGGATGAGACCTGCCCGCTCATGCCGGTGGAGCTGAGCAATTGGGTGCAGGCCCAGCCGCTCGAAACTTTCGAGCCTGCTCAGGACCCGTTTGAGTTTTATCGGACGAATATGCCAGCAAAGACGGCTTATGATAGCTGGCCGAACTATGTCCGCACGGTGATGAAGCATTATGAGAGCCCGACCAATCCGCATGAGCCGGTTCCGGAATCTGCCTGCTACGCCTTTGCCAACTGGCTTAGCGCCAAGAAGTTTAATAACCCGAACGAAAGCCGACCTGACTGGCGTTTCCTCTACGATGTCGCCAGCGTCGGCACGGATCGGAACCGGTCGATCTGCGTGCAGGTGCCGGTCAGCATGATCCTCGAATTCCAGCGCGATGAACGGATTGCCGAGCAGCAGCGGATCATCGGCGAGGAGCAATTCCGCAAGGAAGAAGCGGCCCGTATTGCAGCACAGGTGAAGTATGAGGAAATGCTGCGCTGGAAGCCGAGCTATCGTCCGCCAGTGGCCGCGCCGCGTTGTTATCGCCGCAATGATGTCAGCGAGATTTGCTTTACGGACAGACGATAGCGGGCAGGGCACATCTGTCAGGCTATCGAATACGTAACACGCGACTGGCGTTCAGCGGCTCAACCCCGTTCTTTGAATATGAAGGGAACGGGGCGTCAGCCCAGACATTGCCTTTGTCTCTCTGACCATATGGGCCTGATCTGAATACCCAAAATCGAGCGCAAGACCGGCCCAGTCGGGACGGGGAAGTTTGATCATGGTCTGAACCAGTTTCTGATGACGCACAAAGCGGGCATAGGATTTGGCAGACAATCCGAGATGATCGAGGCTTGCCCGGCGAAGAGACCGTTCTGACAGTCCGACGCGTTTTGGCAAATCTGTAATGGACAGATCACCATTGTTCCCGCGAATGGCGCGGAGCGCTGCCGTGATTGCGTTGTCCTTCGGTGCTGAGGTCTCGGACTTCTGACGGATCAGCTGGCTGAGTTGGCCCGCGATCAGCTCGGCGGGTGCGCCCGTTTCGGCGAGCTTGCAAATCGTGTCGGCGGCGATGCGCAGAGGGTATGGCCAGTCCGGTGTGAGGTCGCTGATCTCTGACGGCCGAAGGCCAAGAAGCGGGATCGCGCACTCCGGAAACAGACGGGCGGCGATGATTTCCAGGCCTCTGGCTTCGCCATTGCCGGAGGGCTGGGTGACAGGGCCAAGTATGCGCAGCTGAATGCTGGCTACATGGCCGTCAGCCCCCCATTGGCGAAAAATGGCGAGGCACGCCTTCCAGTGACCGGTGAGGGTTTGCGCGCTGAGCGAGGCGTGCGGACCGCCGTAAATCCAGATACTCTCGACGCCCGGAGGCAGGTCGGCAGGCCTGTCGTTCCAGCGATACTCTCTTAGCGGGTCGATGAAGGGAAATGTGAGGCGGTTGTGGCCGGGCTGGCCGAAATCTTCAATACAGGAGACAGATTGCGTGCGAGCAGGTGATCCTGAAAAAGGAGTATCTCTCATGGCGAATCGACTGGCGTGCATGGTCTGTGTCTTGACGTTTGGCGTGTGGTTTCAGGCGGCTGCTGAAGACGGGTCTGCGGATGATCTGGTTATTACCGAAAATGGTATCACATGGCTTGATCTGCCAGATCACAAAAACGGGACAACCTCGTTTGACATCTGGATGTCTCCGGGGCGGGCCTTTACCGGATTTCTGTTTCGCGCGCCCGATGCGGAAAATGGCGAGCTGGTTTATCTGCGCCATCATCAACAGGGCAATCCGGACGCCTGGCAATATCACCCGCGATATAATGGACATCAGGCCTATCAGATTTATCAGGGCGAGGGCTTTGCAGGTGTGGCACATGTCGCGATGGGGGAATGGCTGAGCGGGGAGCTGGTGGTTCAGGGTGACCAGGCGGTATTGCGGATTGAAGGCGAGGTAATTGCGGCGGCGAGCGACCTTCAGCGTGATGCCGTTTCAGGACAGATCGGGGTCTGGTCTCTGCGCGGTGAGCGTCGGTTTCGCAATCTGTCTTTCTCGCCCGTCATTGAGAATCTGAGCGAGAGTGTTGCGATGCCGGACGGGCCTGCGCACCCGGAGGGTCTGATTGAAGACTGGTCTTTCAGCGCACCGATATCGGAAGCTGATGTGGCAAGCGGTATTCCGGTGATGACCTATCCGGTACGGCTTGCGGCGGGTCATCGCGGGCTGGTGGATATGAGCCCGCTTGCGCCGCTGACGCCCGACGGAAATACGATTGTTGCGTCGGTCACTCTGGCTGCGCCCACCGACCAGATGGTGCAGCTCGATCTGGCCTTTTCAGACAAGGTAAAGGTGTTTCTGAATGGCAGGGAGCTGTATTCAGGCTCGGATGTGTTTCTGACGCGTGACTATCGGTTTCTCGGTACGGCCGGGTTTAACGATACAGTGCCGCTTTATCTGAAGGCGGGAGACAACCAGCTCGAAATCGCCGTGTCCGAACAGGAGGGCGGCTGGACTGTGGGCGGTATTCTGCGAGGCGGCGAAGGTGTTGAGGTGAGGCCGAGAGCAGAGGCTGGCGTAGACGATGGGATGAGGTCTGAGTAGGGGGTGTTCCCTAAGGGCAGGCTTGCCCTTGATGAGATTAGCTGACTATCTCGGTTGATGACGAAAACATCTACGCGCTTCTTTGATCTCGACCCGACAGATGACCCGGACAAGTTCACACTGGATGTGAGTTTGGGGATTTCCGTGGGGCCGCCCAAGCACAAGTTTCTGTTTGGTGGCGTGGGGCTGGCCTCGGCTATCCGGGCGCTTGAGCTGACGACGGATCGCCCGCTGATCTGGGCGACGGCGCAGTATCTCTCGTTCGCGCAGCCGGGTGAAACCGTGAATGTGGATGTGCGCGCGGCGACCGAGGGCAAGAATATCACGCAGGCGCGTGTGCTCGGCCATGTGGGTGAGCGCGAGATCTATACGGTGAATGCGGCATGCGGAACGCGCGGCAAGGAACTGGACCATCAATGGCTGGAATTACCTGATATTCCGGGTCCGGAGGATTGTGAGATCCTGCCGCGTTTCAGGCCCAAGGTTGATGATGAGCCCGATGATTTGCAGCAGCGGCTTCATACACGCGTTGCCATGGGACGCTATGGCAAGAAGCGCACCGAGGGCGGATTATCAGAAGATGGGCGCGCGGTTCTCTGGTCGCGTCCGCGTGATCCGAATACGCCGATTGATGCGACCATGCTGGCCGTGATCGCAGATTTTGTGCCGGGGGCGACGGGCAGTGCGCTCGGGCTGCAGGCGGGCGCAAACTCGCTGGATAACACAATCCGTATACGGAAAATTGTGCCAACTGACTGGGTCTGCGCTGATATTCAGGTGCAGGGAATTCATGATGGCTTCGTGCATGGCGAAGCGCGGTTGTTCGCTGAAGATGGCACGCTGATGGCTGTGGCGTCACAGTCCGGGATTGTCCGCATCTGGGATGAGGCAGCGAAGCGCTTTCGCTAGGACTGTCGCCGCCCGCCGAAGGTGACGTTGTTTTCAACCGGCTCACCACATTCAGAGCAATGCACCACAGGCTTGAAGGTGTGCCCGCAGCTGGTGTGGACCCGCGGCTGTGGTGGCGACGGAGCGCCGAGCTGAGTTTGGGCCCAGTCGGACAAGGTCATCAGAACAGGTAGAAGAGATTTGCCGCGCTCGGTGAGGAAATACTCATGGCGCGGTGGGTGTTCCTGGTACGGACGTTTTTCAAGAATGCCATCATCGACCAGTCGCGAGAGCCGGGCGGAGAGCGTGGCCCGCGAGGCTTTGGTTTGAGACTGGAAATCCTCGAACCGGGAATAGCCTTTGAAACAGTCGCGAATAATCAGAAGCGTCCAGGCATCTCCGATCACGGAGAGACCCTGAGCAATCGGGCAGGCGACCTCGTCGACCTCTGACCAGCGCATGTGCTCTCCTTTTTGTGTTCGGGCTTTTGGCGCGTTCAGATTGCATAGCACAGACAGGTGTGTCACGTAAGTTCAAAAAATGAACTAACTGGGGCGGGGAGGCCCGAATATGCGCCATCTGAAATATGCGGCTGGTCTGACAGCCCTCATTGCCGGCTTGTCTGCTGATGCGTTTGCTCAATCCGAACCGGCAAGCCTGGCTGACGCTGCTCAAAGCACCACCGAAGATGGCGTGCAGCGGTTCGGAGCCAGATATTTCGAGCGCTATAATCCGGTGACGGCGGCCGATATGGTGGCGCGGGTTCCGGGGTTTGAGATCGACAATGGGGAAGACCGACGCGGCTTTGGCGGCACAGCCGGAAACGTCCTGGTCAATGGCGAGCGCCCCTCGTCCAAAGACGATATTGAAGACCAGCTGAAGCGCATACCGGCGGGGTCGGTTGAGCGACTGGAACTGCTCTCTGGGAGTTCGGCAAATGTGGACGTGCGCGGCCAGACACAGCTGGTGAATGTGGTCCTGCGCGAGACGGCATCAGCGAGTTCGCCAACGACCTATGTGCTGGAATTGCGAGATATTCAGTACTCGGAAAAAGTGGGTTATACGGTTCAGCTGACGAAAAGTTTTGCGCTCTCTGACAAGATTGATCTGAACCTTGATTTTCAGACGCCCAACCTGCGTGGACGGGGTGAGGGTTTTGAACAGGTGTTTGCCCCTGACGGAACTCTGCTGAGCTATCGGGAAACCTATGGGCAGCCCAATCAGCAAGGTGTTCAGGTTTCAGCTGGCCTTAAATGGCGGGCGAGTGAAAAGGACACGCTGAATTTCAACGGGCTTTATCGTCCGACCTGGAATTCACAGGGGATTGGCGTTCAGGTCTACAACACACAAGGCGATGTGGTGACGACGGTCGCGGGCCGATCTGAATACGATAACAACTACAAAATGGAGTTCGGTGGAGACTGGGAGCATGCATTTTCGGACTCTCTGTCAGCCAAGTTGATCGGGCTATATGCGCAGTCGAATGTTGATCAGTCAGACGTGTATGAGACGTATCTGACATCCGGGTTATGGCGTACACAGACGATTGAGCGAACCACAGAGACGGGCGAACGCGTGGGGCGGGGTTTCCTGTCATGGAAGATCAATCCCGCGCATACAGTAGATGCGGGCCTGGAGGGCGCGTTCAACTTCAGAGATACGACACTGGATGTGGCGTATGATTTCGGAAGTGGACCGGTTCCACAGGCTCTCGCTGTTTCGGATGCACGGGTGGAAGAAGTCCGTGTCGAGCCGTTCGTGACGCATGTCTGGAAAGTGTCGGACAGCTTCAGCCTGGAGTCCGGTTTTGTTTTCGAGATGTCGCGCATCACGCAGACAGGTGATGAGGAAAAAGAGCGCGAGTTCAGCTATCCCAAGCCGCGCGTGATTGCGAGCTGGCAGGCTGGCCCGGAGGATCAGTTGCGGTTCAGCGTGGAGCGCGATGTCTCGCAGCTGGATTTCTCTCAATTTGCGTCATCACTGAATGTGGTGGATGCGTTTTCGATTCTTGGGAATCCGGACCTTGAGCCGGAAAAGGCTTGGAAGTATCGGGCCGAATGGGAGAAGCGATTTTCCCGCCGGGGCGCGGTTACGCTGGCGGCATTTTATGATCAGGTCGAGGATGTTGAGGACCTGGTCGTGATTGGTACAGGTGACGCTTATGGCAATCTGGGTGAGGGGACGCGCGCGGGGATTGAGGTGCGCGGGACACAGCGGCTCGGTTTCCTTATTCCGCATTCGGAGCTACGATATTCGGGCAAGTGGCAACAGACTGAAGTGACTGATCCGATCACCGGTGAGGAGCGCCGGTTCGCCGGGGAGCGTGACTGGAATTATAATCTCGCCTTTCGTCAGGAACTGCCGAACTGGAAATCAGCCTGGGGCATTACGACGTCTCAGAAGTCTGATAGCTATGAGTTCAAGCGTATCGAAATGATCCGGAATGCCGTTCCGGAAAACCGTGTAGACCTGTTCGTTGAAACAACGCGTTTCTGGGGCGTCACCATCCGGGCGCAGGCGAGCAATATCGGCCATACAGGCCAATACCGGACACGGACCTTTTATCAAGCGGACCCGAATGACCCGACGATTGCGCCGCGCGGCACGGGCGTGCTCGATCGGACCGAATTTCGCAAATACAAAGGCGGGCCGGAGGGTACGCAGGTGTTTTCAATTCGTGTGAGCGGAACGTTTTAGGCCTGAGCCACTGCGTTATCTGACGCTGGCGCGCTTTCATTCTTCTTGTCCAGCATGGCAAGGCACCAGATGAGAAAACCGCCAAAAGCGAGCGCCGCCCCAACATAGCCTGTTGAGGTGAGACCAAAACCCGCCGTGATGGCAAGGCCACTCAGGAACGGCCCAAGGGCATTCGCCGTGTTGAAGGCTGAATGGTTGAGCGCGGCAGCGAGCGTCTGGGCATCAGCTGCGACATCCATCAGACGCGTTTGAAGGGCGGGAGACAAGCCGTTCGTGCCGCCGACCAGGAAGACGCATATGCTGAGAGTCCAGATATTCTGCGCGGCTGTCGGATAGATGAGGAGAATGGCGGTGCTCCAGAGCAATATCGCAGCGATGGCGGGCATGAGGAATTTGTCGGCCAGCCAGGCTCCGGTGAGATTGCCAACCGTGATGCCGCACCCAAAAACAGCCAGTACTAGAAGAATGGTCCATTCGGGGGTATCGAGCACCTGAAGGAGCACGCTGGACACATAGGCGTAGACGGCAAACATGCCGCCGAATCCGATGGCGCCCATGAGAAGGGTCAGCCAGACCTGTTTATGCTTGAGGGCGGTCAGTTCTTTCAGCGGGCTGGCTTCCGGACGCGGCGGGTCGCGCGGGGCGAAAATATAGATCAGGGTTACGCTGAGCACGGCGAGCGCGCCGACAATGGCAAAGCCCCAGCGCCAACCGAAGGACTGGCCGAGCCAGCTGGCCGCCGGAACGCCAACAATGGTGGCAATCGTGAGACCCATGAAGACAAGGGAGACAGCCTGAGCACGCTTGTTGGACGGAACGAGTGAAGCGGCGACAAGAGAGGCCACGCCAAAATACGCCCCGTGAGGTAGGCCGGCCAGAAACCGAAAGGCGAGCATGGTGTGGTAGTCGGGTGAGAAGGCGCTGAGAAGGTTGAAGACCGCAAAGGCGGCCATGAGAATGATCAGGAAAACTCGCCGCGAGAGCCGCGCGCCCCAGACGGCCAGAATCGGTGCGCCGACGACAACGCCAAGTGCGTAGGCGCTGATCACATGACCAGCGGTTGGCTCAGAAATATCCAGGCCATCTGCGAAATAGGGCAGGAGGCTCATGGCCGCAAATTCGGTTGTGCCTATGGCGAAACCACCCATGCCGAGGGCCAGCATAATGAGGAAATAGGTGAGCCCGGTGGGGTAGGTTTTGTCGGTCAAGAAGAGCCTCGGAAAATCAGATGGTGCGCGGTGTGCGCTCAATTTCTGACGTTTCCTCTGACGGGTGAATCTCTGAATGAGTTCAGTATCTTATCGAGCCGGTCAAGTATTGCTCATATGCGCCCGAACCGGGCGAATGCAAGTGAAGCGTTTGAGAGATTTTCTGAACGGCCCGGCAAAGAGCGATCTACTCTGCCGGGATGTCTTCCGCAGCTTGCGCGGCCAGTTCAGCCTGTGCGACGCTCGGAGGCGCGCGCCAATGTAAAAGCGGTCCCTACGCTGCCACTTTCTGAATGGAAGATTTTTCGCGGCCGCCAACTTGTCGAAGCTGAAAGTTGTGATGATACTCGGGTCGATTTTTCGACGGCGGATTGGCGATGAGCGATATTACCATACAAGATTTGTTGGTTCCGGGGGCCACGCTTCTGGCAGCAGTCGTTGCATCCGTCGTCGCGGGTATTTTTTCGTGGGCCTGGAAGGACGCCGAAACCAACAAGTTGAAGGCCGAGGAGCGCTTTTCTCGAGAAAATCACAACGTTCGCTTGTTTGAGATTCTGGCAGATGGCAATTTGCGTATGCAATTGGCCGCAGCGTCACTCTTGATCGAAAGACTTAAAGAAACGAAGGAAGTAGAGGCGAGCGAGCGACGGTCGATAGAGCGAGCCCTTATTACATGCCTTAAGGAACCTTGCGATGAACCTGGAAATCCTTTGAACAAATTCATCGCAGAGGAGATGTTCAAGCATCTCGAGATCACCTATAAGAACACTGACGATTTTAAAAATCTTCTCAGCGTTCTCAGTGCTTTTGACTTGGAAGGTGTAGACCTCAGAGGCTGTCACTTTAAGCAACTTAATATCGCAGAGGTTGATCTATTTGGTGCCAAATTGTCCAAAATGGGCGTTCGTGGGGGAAGCTGTGTCAAAACCGTCTTTAAGGATGCAGATCTCAGGAACTGCAAATTTCACGAGGTGACCTTTTCAGAGGACACTAATTTCGACAATGCTGATCTGCGGGGCGCCGTATTCAACGACTGCATATTCAACGGCGCGGATTTGTCATGTGCTATCACAGATGACACGACAAAGATCATACCGCATTCAAATGCATAGCTCGTTCGTTTGTTACAATGGTGCAGATCGCCATCTCGTTCGGAGTTTGCTCAACAGCGGCATCCTATCGGAAAGGGACGACTGGATAGATTTTGCTCGTGTTGGGCGTCATTCTGAATGGCCTTCTCATGTCATGAGCGCTCTCAACACGGCTGATCGCTGTATTCTCGCATTTGGCTCGACAGGAATTACGAGAAATATGTTATTCGAAATTGGTCTTGCCCAGATGATGGGAAAACCTTTCGGGTTTCTAGACTTGTGCGGCAGAGGTGCTACTCCGCCGGGGTGTCTTCCGCAGCTTTCGCGGCCAGTTCAGCCTTGCGGCGTTCGGAGGCGCGCTGTTTGACGCTTTCCGACCGAAGTTGGCCACAGGCCGCCAGAATGTCACGGCCCCGCGGCGTGCGGATGGGTGAGGAATAGCCCGCGCGGTTCAGAACTTCGGCGAAATTCTCAATCGTTTCCCAGTCAGAGCATTCATACTGAGAGCCCGGCCATGGGTTGAACGGGATGAGGTTGATCTTGGCCGGAACGCCTTTCAGCAGCCGGATCAGATCTTTGGCTTCGGCAATTGAATCGTTCACGCCCTTCAGCATGACATATTCGAAAGTCACCTTTTTCGAATTGCCGAGACCCGGATAGGCCTTGATGGCTTCGAACAGGGTCTGGAGATCGTATTTCTTATTGATCGGCACGATTTCGTTGCGCAGATCATCATTGGTTGCGTGAAGCGAGATGGCGAGCGCGGCATTGGTTCGCTTGCCCAGTTCCGGAATGAGCGGCGCGACACCGGCCGTGGAGACCGTAATCCGTCGACGGCCGAAGGAAATGCCTTCTTCATGGCTGATCGTGTCGATCGCCTCGCAGACATTGTCGAGGTTATAGAGCGGCTCGCCCATGCCCATGAAGACGATATTGGTGAGCTTGCGGTTCTCGTTTGAGGTTGGCCATTCATCCAGCGCGTCGCGGGCGACCATGACCTGACGGACAATCTCTGCTGACGTGAGATTGCGCACGAGTTTCTGGGTTCCGGTGTGGCAGAAGGTGCAATTCAGTGTGCAGCCCACCTGGCTGGAGACACACAGAGCGCCTGCGCGGCCAACATCGGGGATGAAGACGGTTTCGGCCTCGGTGTTCGGACCATATTCAATGAGCCATTTGCGCGTGCCATCCACAGAGACCAGCGCTTCGGTAATGTTGGGGCGTTCCAGTTCAAACCAGTCAGCAAAGGCTGCGCGCTGATCTTTGCCGATATCGGTCATGCCGGAAAAATCCCGCACGCCATAATGATAGACCCAGCGCCAGAGCTGCCGCGCACGCATGTTCACTTTGCGCGGCTCGACTCCGCGCTCTTCGAGTGTCGCGCGCAGGCTTTCGAGCCCCACGCCAGCCAGATTGACCTTGGGGGGTGAAGTCGGGCGCTCATCGCGCGCAGCATGGCTGATGTCGAGGTGTGATGTCATTGTCTGGTGCTCCGGAAGCGGGGCGTGTAGCATAAATCCAGCGTGTGGACTACCGTTTGTCACGGGCGGAAATAGGGCGGGCGGATGATGATTTCAAAGGGCGTGTTGAATCGTGTGGTTCTGGTCAGCGGTCTGATCTGTCTGGTCAGCGGAATTCTGGTGCCAACTGTTCTGGACATTCTGGACCCCGGCTATGCCGCGCGAGAGCAGTATTTAAGTGAGCTTGGCGCGGATGGGGCGACCTATGCGGGCATAGCGAACTGGCTGGGATTTCTTCCGGTTGGAGTGACCAGCGCAATCATGATGGTGTTTTTGGCAATACGGCTGAAAGGTCCGGCGCTGAAGGCTGGGTCCGTTCTGATGCTAGGCGTGAGTGTGGGGTATCTTGGCGCATTCATGTTTCACTGCGATGCGGGCTGCCCGGCAGAAGGAAGTTTCAAACAGAGCATGCATAACCTGGCGGGGTTGATCGAATATCTGACGGCACTGGTGGGATTGCCGCTGATCGGGATCGGACTGGCGCTGAAGAAATCCCGTGTCAGGATGCTTCTGACCGCCGGAACGTTCGTGATTTTCGTGACCGCAGTGGTGCTCTTGTTCAATGCCGGATATGGCGAGCCAATCGGCGTCTGGCAGCGCATGGCAGACTATGCGCTGTTCGTCTGGATGTTTCTGATCTGCTATTTCACGGTCACCTATGCGGACTAGCCGCAGAGTTCTTTCGCCTTGTCGATGGCATTTGACGAACCAGACAGCGAGAAGTGATAGGCAACCGACGTGTTGCGCTCGGAAATCGCCTCGATCTTGAGATCGGATCCGCGACGAAGTGCATTCGCGATGGCGCTTTCATCTTCATTATTGGCGAAGATTTCATTCCGCACGGCATACATATTCCAGGAGTTCCGGGAGATGATGGCCGAGGCCGGACGGTCTTCACGCAGATTGAATGACACGCGCAGGCTCGCCTGTGGCAGGCTGGAATTGCGGAAATAGGTCACGAAAAACACCACATCGCCATGATTGGCAGATTTCGGGGATTTATCGTTAGCGCGGGTGGTGGCGTAGCACACAGCCTCACCATTCACCGTGTCACGATAGACTGCCCAGTCCTTATACCCAGCGACATAATCAAAGGCATTGGCAAACGGTGTCAGGCCAATGCTGATCAGGAGAGCTATGACAAAGCGCTTCATTCTGAACCTTTTCCTTCAGCTTCTCTTAACTTCTAAAGCCAAGTCGTGACGGCTTGGTTAATAGAGGTGTCACCGGCCCGATTTTCGGTGAAGTGTGTCCCATTTAATTGTCGACCAAACCGGTTGGTTTTTCAATCACGATTGTCAGCTTTCCTTGCGCACACCACATGACCTGATATGGTCGCGCCAACGACAACGGAGAGGTATTCTTGCTCGACGCCGCCCCCGAAAATTCTGGTCTGGCCCTGTCAGAGCGCGAAACTTTCAGTGATGCCCTAGAGGCGATCGCCGAACGCCGCTGCAAAAAGTCGTTCACGCTGCTTTTCGAATATTATGCCCCGCGCATTAAAAGTTATCTTTTGCGGCTCGGCTGTGAATCTCTTCAGGCGGAAGAGCTTGCACAAGAGGTGATGATCACCGTCTGGCGCAAGGCAGAGCAGTTTGACCGGAAGCAGGCCTCGCCCGCGACATGGTTGTTCCGTATTGCCCGAAACAGACGGATTGATGCCTTTCGACGGACCAAGACGCTTGATGCGCAGGCTGATGAGCCGGTGCTGTCGCCAGCGGAACTGCCTCAGCCCGAAGAGCAGATGCAGCTGATTCAGACAGAGGTCGCGGTACAGGATGCGCTGAAGACCCTGCCTGAGGATCAGCTGGTGCTATTGAAGGCGGCATTCTTCGAAGGAAAGACCCATTCCGAGATATCAACTGAATACAAATTGCCCCTCGGCACAGTAAAATCACGAATTAGACTCGCCTTTGAGCGACTTCGAACCACTTTAAGAAGCAAGATGAATTAATCCAGCGGCGAATTCGGGGGAAACGGAGACGAAGCTGGTTGAAAAGTAATGGAATTTGGAGCGTCGGTGTGACTCAGGAACACGACTTGGGAGAAGCTTTTTATAGCGCCTATGCGGCGGGGACGTTGGACCCTGCCCTGCAATTGCTTGTCGAAACGCAGGCTGCGTTGCGCAGTGAAGTGCGCCGCGAGCTGGCTATTGCGGATTCTATTGGTGGTCATTTTCTGCATAATGAAACCCCGGTCGAGATGGCGCCAAATGCCCTCTCGACTGTGATGAACAAGCTGGATGCGCTCGAGGTTGCGGACGCGCAGAAAGTCCGTCAGGCGGCGGCAGTCGCCGGGCAGATGGTTGATGAGCTCATCAAACTGCCCGATCCGCTTCAGGAAATTGCGCTGCAGAACTCGGTCGACAATGGCTGGAAGTTCGGCGGTAAGGGCCTGCGTATTCTACCGATTAATGTCTCTGAGGACGTGACGACGGAGTTATTGCGGATTGAACCAGGATGCGGCGCGCCGCGTCATACCCATGCCGGATCAGAATATACACTGGTCGTGGCGGGAGGGTTTACCGACGAATATGGCTCTTACGGACCCGGTGATATTTCGATTGTTGGATCGGAACACACGCACAAACCTGTCGCTGATGAAGGCGAGGTCTGTTTTGCGCTGGCGGTTCGCGATGGCGATCTGAAATTTGAAGGCCTGCTGGGTGTCATTCAGAAGATTTTTGGCTAGAACTGGCGGCTGATTTACCAGTCGAAAGAACCTGTCATGCATGTGGCTACCTATCTCCTGTTTCAGGGAGACGCCGAAGAAGCCCTCCATTTTTATCAGCAAGTCTTCCGGGACACGGAAGTGACAGCGATCCATCATTATCCGCAGTCAGCCGGTGAGATGGCCGGCAAACTGTTGCCGAGCCGAATGCGGATTGGTGATCATCAGCTGATGCTGGCCGACACACCGAACCCGCATGACTTCACCTTCACGCCTTCTGTATCGATCTACATCAACTTCGAAACCGAAGAAGAGCTGATCGAGGCGCATGATATGCTGTGTCAGGATGGTGATGTTCTGATGCCGTTGGATGATTATGGCTTCAGTGAACAATATGCCTGGCTGTGTGACCGGTTTGGCGTGTCATGGCAGCTGAACCTGCCCTGATCTCTACTTTTCGGTACGTTTGATCGCAGCGAGTTCGCGCTTCGAGATCTGACGACCTGGTGTGACCGGGCGCTCGGCATATTTGCCCATGGAGATCATGCGGTCATACATGACCAGCGCGCCCGCGACGGACACATTCACGCAGAACTTCATCGGAATCTTGATGACGAAAGCGCATTTTTCGATCATTTCCGGCGAGAGATTTCCGCGTTCCCGGCCCATGATATAGGCTGCAGCGATCGGATGCCGGAAGGTCGGCAGTTCGATGGCGTCATCGGTCAGCTCGACACCGACCAGTTCGCATCCACGTGGCAATGCCATGTCATCCATCGTATCCCACTGATAATAGGGGACATGTTCAAAGGTTTTGGATGTGTCGGACCTGTAGACGTGACGGATTTTTTCAGCCGCGCCGACCGAGAACACAAAACTGGAGCCAAAAGCATGGGCTGTTCGCATGAGCGCGCCCAGATTCATGGGCTTTGAAATGCCCTCAGCCCCAATCGCAAAATAGCCTCTCACGGATCAGAATACCTTTACGTCGATCTCATCACGCCAGGTCGCAAAGCCGCGTTTCATTGTGATGGTGTTGAACGGCATGGTCACACGGCCGAGCCTGTCTATGGCAATCAGGCCGCCCTGCCCACCCATGAGGGAAATATCTTCCAGAACACAGGATGCTGCTGTTTGCAGATCGCTCTTTGTGTAGCGAATGCGAGCTGAGAGATCTGCGGCAGCAACGCAGCGCATGAAAAACTCGCCCTGCCCGCAACAGGACACGGCAACGCGTTCATCTGCCCATGTGCCTGAACCGATCAGCGGCGTATCGCCGATCCGGCCGGGAACGGCGTTGAGAAGGCCACCGGTGGATGTTGCCGCAGCAAGCCGCCCTTCGCTGTCGAGAGCGACGGCGCCGACAGTGCCATGCTGGAGCTGGCCTTTTTCGACCGGCGTTGAGACCGCAGGTTTGTAATATTTTGATGCGTTGTGGACCCGTTCCATTCCGCGCTTTTTCATCAGCCGGGCCGCGCCCTTGCCGACGAGAAACAGGTGAGGCGAATGATCGAGGACTTCACGTGCGCAATCGATCGGGTTTTTGAAGCCGCGCAGCGCACCCACCGCGCCGGCATTCCGGTTGTCGCCATCCATAATGGCGGCATCGAGTTCGAACTTGCCATCTGTATTCGGCGATGAACCCTTGCCGGCAATGTGATGACCGCTGTCTTCCAGTGCCCGGACGGCTTCCTGAACGACATCGAGCGCAGATCCGCCTTTGGAGAGTTGCTTCTTTGCTTTGGTCAGAACGACCCGCATGAATCCGATCTCCTCGGAATAATCTTCCTTGGACGGAGCGGATGCACCTCCGTGAATTGCGATGGCCCAGACAGGATCAGACATAAGTTAGTTTACTACACTCTCAGCGAATGGGAACGCTTCACAGACGATTGGCAGTCAGCTACCGTCCGTGACAGAAAAGACAATAAGAGATGTCAGAAGGAGACGAAACTGATGAGAGCTGTGGTATCAAAGCAACCGGGTGGGCCGGAAACTCTTGAACTGGTTGAGCTGGATTCGCCAGTTCCCGGAAAAGGCGAGGTGGTGCTTGATATCAAAGCTATTGGCGTCAACTTCCCTGATTCCCTCATCATCGAAGATAAATACCAGTTTAAACCTGAACGTCCCTTTTCTCCGGGCGGTGAAGTTTCAGGTATTGTGAAGTCTGTCGGGGAAGGGGTGACAAGCCTGAAACCCGGAGACCGTGTGATCGGATCCTGCGGCTGGGGCGGGTTCCGTGAGGAACTGGCGATTGAGGCCGGACGCTGTATTCCCATCCCGGATGACATGCCGTTTGATGAAGCGTCTGCATTCATTCTGACCTATGGCACGTCTTATTACGGGCTGAAGCGTCGCGGATCACCCAAGGCGGGCGAAGCGTTGTTTATTCTGGGTGCGGCCGGCGGCGTTGGTGTTGCAGCAATTGAGCTTGGCAAGGCGATGGGGCTCAAGGTGATCGCGGCGGTCTCCACGCAGGAGAAACTGGATTTCTGCCTTTCCAAAGGCGCGGATACCGGTCTGATCTACCCGACTGGAGAGCTCGACCGTGGCCAGCAGAAAGACCTGTCCAACACGATCAAAGAGATTTCCGGCGGCGGCGTGGACATTATTTATGATGCCGTTGGCGGCGATTATGCCGAGCCGAGCCTGCGCGCCATGAACTGGGAGGGCCGGTATCTGGTGATCGGTTTCCCGGCGGGTATTCCGAAAATTCCGCTCAATCTGACACTGCTCAAATCCTGCGATATTCGCGGCGTGTTCTGGGGGGCCTGGGCGCGGCAATTCCCCGACCAGTATGCGAATGACGTCAAGGAGCTGTTCGATTTTTACAGTGCGGGCAAAATCCGGCCGCACATTTCTGCGACCTTCCCGCTGGAAGAGGCAGGCGATGCGATCAAGCATTTGTCTGATCGAAAGGCGACCGGAAAAGTCGTGATCACCACCTGATAAAATTACGCCCGGCCAATGGCCGGGCTTTTTCGTTTAATAAGCGTCGACGAATGGCGACAGAATGGATTTGAGCCAGTCCGGCTGATCCATTTGCTGAGCGTGCAGGATCATGGAGGCGGCGGTGGTTTCTTCCATCCCGATTTCTGAGCTGTCGATCAGGATTGAAACAATGACGATCCAGTCGTCCAGTTCCTGAGCGGACACGACATTGTCCAATCGAAGAGACACCTTCGATTTCTTTTCGGCTTTGGACGAGCGATTGTCGAGAAACACGCCGCAGGCAGCTTCTGAGGTGTTTCGAATTTTTTGCTCGTCAGTGTAGACCTCTGCGCTGTATCTGTCTGCATTCGTGACAGCCTCAATCTGGAGGTCGCACATTTCCGAGATCCGCTCATCTTTGAACAGATCGCTTGTGAGGAAACCTTCAGTCTCGAGATATCTTGAAAGCGCGGACTTTGCATTCCGATACGCACCCGATTTCCTGTAAAATGTCACGCGCGCGGTATTGAAAGAGAAGCTGGCCTCCGCATACGAGCAAACGACCTCTGACGACTCTTCAGACCAGGCATCATCGAGCGAGAGGTCAAGCGGTTCCAGGTCGTAGGGGCAATTGGGATAAGGCTCGCCCTTGAAGAGGATGAGGCTGTTTCCGCTTTCCACGAAATCCACGTCAGCATGAGCAGAGACCGGGAGGAACATGACTGCCAGTGCGGCCGCCGTGATCTGAGAAAAATATCCAGTTTTCAAACGCGTACACCTTCTTTCAGCCAGGACTTAAAGGATGGTCTATTCCGCGTTCGTTGCGTGGGAGCAAGCCGTTTTACTGCAAAAACCGGTGTCATGGCTGATGATGCTCAATCTGTTGACCAGCCAGAAGGTGAGGGCGGGGTTAGTTCTCGCCAGCTGGTTGTTGGATGTGAAAATCGAGCATGGCGGCGTCGGTCTGCTGATAGTTGTCTTCGCTTGCCAGGCGGGTTGTCGCGCGGGTTTTGAAGAACCAGCCATTGTTTTCGGTGAGCCCAAGATAGGTCCGACCTGTTGCGCCCGACAGTTCCATGGCGATGCAGCTGGCTTTGATAGGCGTTGTGCCTGGGCTGATCTCAGCTTCTTCAGCCGCGATGATGGATCCGAGCGCCATCGCCAGCTGGAGCCTGGTGTTGCAGGGCTGATCATCCATGACGTTGATTTCTGCTCGGGAGCCGATGGCCTCGATCGTGCCGCGAACTTCGTCCTCGAGCGTCATGCCATCAGTGATATAGATATATGCCGTGATTTTCCCGGCGATATCAGAATTCAGATATTGGCAGATAGCGTCATAACGCGGCTCGCCATGACGATCCTGTATGGCAAGCACGGAATAGTCTGTCCGCTCGAATGTGCCGATCATGGCCGGGCAGACCCCGCCAGTTGGCTGGTGTACGGCCGCGTTATTCTCATCGAGCCGCCAGGGAGTTGGTTCCGGCGCGAGGGGTGTCAGTTCGGGAAGAGTGGCGGTGGTTTGCACGGGTGTGCTCTGACAGGCCGTCAGCATGACCAGCGCCAGAGCGGAAACCGCCAGTTTAGACGTCAGAAGGCGAAGTCTGCCTTCCTGGAGATGTGGAGCGCCCGAGTAGGTTCTCTGTTCACTTAACGTCATTGGCCGCCACCCTCATGTGTTTATGAGGCTGAGGCTAGCATGCTGTCGATTATGATGGCCAGTTTGTCTGGTCTGACCTAGACCGCAGGCTGCGCATACTGACGCGCATGGAAATCGGCG
>NZUJ01000075.1 GCA_002701295.1 Ponticaulis sp.
CGCAAACGTTCGCGACATTGCCGATTATAATGGCGATGGCCTGGATGACATTCTGATCTCCGACCGCACAACCGGGGCCTTCTCGATCCTTTCGAGTGGAACAGGGGCGCCGGTCGCGCTGGACTCTAGCCTTGATGGCGCAAGTGTCATCTCAGCTAATGGCATCGACACACTTGGCCTGATCGACGGTGCACCTTCAGTAAGCTCTGTTGAGGGCATCTCGGAAGATCCGCTGACGATAGGCATGAGATCGGACGCATCAGCCGACGAGTTTACCCATCACTACTCCGACCTCACCGGCATCATCGAGCTGGTTTAAACGAAGGTCCAGATGTCCGTTGGTCAGTCGTGACCAATGGACTTCTTGAGCCGACGCAGACCGAACTCACAACGGACTGACCATCTTCGATGCCCGGGAATGCGCCGGCAGCTTAACAGTCTTTATGACGGCCATCCAGAATGACGTATTTTACCGGCAGGTTCTGCGGCAAGATTGCGATTTCTTCATGGCTCAGCAAGATGAGCGCACGCTCTCCTTCTTTGACCCAACTGGAAAGACTTTTGGCTAACTCACCGGCGAGCGACACCTCCAGCCCTGCAAAGGGCTCATCCAACACAAGAATATCCGGACAAGCCAGCAGAGCACGCGCAATGGCAATCCGCCGGAGTTGACCTCCCGAGAACGGAAAAGCGCCGTCTGAAAATTTCGTGTCCAACGGGTTTGTCCGTTCACGCAAAAATGTCGCTGCGTGGCTGGTCTCCAGCGCCTGCCAGATCCGCTCATCAGTCGCGTCAGGCTTTGCCATTAACATCTGGTCCCGCAACGTACCTGGCAGAAAAGCTGGAAATTGAGGGGCAATGGCCATGCGTTCGAGAATACTGGCAATTCGCGTCTGCTCAGCTGGTATACCAGCATAATGAAGAACGCCGCCCGCAAGCGGCTGAAGACGCATGAGTGTCTCTGCAAGTGTCGTTTTTCCAGTACCGGATCGGCCTATAATCTGCAGGCATTCACCCGCATGAAGATCGAAACTGACAGGCGGTGTTTTCGGCGCTGTTTCTGCCGCCTGCGCGATGAGATTCTCCGCCTGGACAGGGAAGACACCAGATAGCTCAGCGGCACGTTCCAGAGATGGGTTCCAGTCAGCATCATCGCGCTCAACTCTGTCAGCCAGATGGTTGGCTGCGAGGTTGGCACGCTTTGCGGCGGCCAAAAGACTGACAGCAGCTGCCAGCGCATCGAAACAAGCCATCAGAGCCAGCCCGGCGCCCGCAGCCAGCGCGAGGTCAGCGGGGCCAGCAATTGCGCGCCACAGCACAAACAAGGCGAGCGCCAACCCCACAAGTCTGACAATCGCGGCAAGCCGGCGGAAAGCCGCTCCCGCCTGAACCATTGACGACGACCATTCTGAAAGGAGAGAACGCGTTTGATCGGAGGCTCGCGTCAGCCCGTTGATCACGTCCAACTCAACGGCATTTTCGACAAGACCAGACGCCACCTGTCGTGTCAGTTCCGCATTTGTCTTCTCGAGCTGTGCAGCCCGGGCATTTTGCTTCATCGTCATGAGAGACAGAGGTAAGAGCCCGCCAAAAAGCGCCAGAAGAAGGATCACGCCTGATAACCAGTCAGCTCCAAAGGTGAAACCCAGTGCGACAGCCAGACTCGCCATAAGCGCGGCGGCGGGCGAAATGACTTTCAGAAAGCCTGCCTCAGCCGCATCAACCTCATCCGTCAGCGCGCTAAGTTCACCGGCAGACATTGGCGTGAATCCGCGCTGGCTTGCAGCGCCAGCTGCAAATAGTCGCGGGCGCAACATGGCAGACAAGCGCAGTGTCGCATCATGTCCCACGAGTTGGTCAGCATAACGCGTGATGACGCGACCAAAAGCTGAGGCCCGAATCCCTCCGCTGGGATAAAGATGATTGAAGACATAACCTGCACCAGCCAGACCGGCGAGAGAAGCTGCCGTCAGAAACCAGCCAGACAGCCCCAACAAAAAGATGCCAAATCCTCCCGACAAAGCCGCAAAGAGGAGCGCCAGATAGAAGTGAAGCTTTCCCGGCTGGTTGAGGAGTGTCCAGAGACGGATCATTCCGTGTGTCCTCCGGAAAGTGCAGACAGCTCAATCAGATTATCTGCAGCTTTCACCAAAGCGCTGGCGTGGCTCGCGACGAGAACGGTCCGACCAGATTTCATGGATTGTAACCGGAAAATGAAGTCCAGCTCGGCATCGGGATCGAGGTGCGCGGTTGGTTCGTCCAACAACCAGATCGGCGACTGACGCAAGAGCGCACGCGCGAAGGCAATTCTTTGCCGCTGGCCGCCCGAAAGGCCTGCGCCGAAACGAGCAAGGAGCGTATCAAGACCCTGCCGCCCGTGATCAAGCATATCAAATAAGCCGACAGCCGAAGCGGCCCCCTTCAGCTCAGCCTCACTCGCATCCGGCCGCGCAAGCAACAGGTTTTCACGCACGCTACCTTCCATCAACCACGGCGTCTGGCCGATATAGGCGACACTGTTCGAAATGGATTGATGCGCCTGCAATTGCTCTGAACCAATCAAAGTCTCTCCAGACCTGAGGATTGTCTGCCCGATCAGCGCGTGCAGCAAGCTGGTTTTCCCACTGCCAGACGGCCCGGACACAACAGTGATCTGCCCAGGCTCGGCGTTCAGATTAAACGGGCCAATGCTCTCATCTACGCTCTGCCAGCCGAGACTGACATCTTGAAACCGGATTGTCGGCGCCTCTGACAATGCCGGGAGCTTCTCAACCTTTGCGCTTTCAGCCTGCGCAAGCCATGGCGCCAAAAACTCGGATGCCGCTTTGGCGTCGCTTCGATCATGATGAAGGCTCGACAGTCGACGGATCGGCGCAAAAAACTCAGGTGCCAGAATGAGGATGGTCAGCCCTTCAGACAAGGTAATGGTTTCGAACGTCCCGAAGGGGAAAACACCCAGCAGCTTAAAGCCGACATAAACAGCGACGAGAGCGATCGAAACAGACGCGAAGAATTCGAGCACGGCTGTCGACAGAAACGCGACGCGCAGCACTGACATTGTGTGGATCCTCAATGCGTTAGAGGCCTGCGCGAGACGATTTGTTTCCCGAGAGATTGCACGGAATGCCCGGATCAGACCTGCCTGAGCAGCTCTCACCTGAAAGGCTCCGGATAAGTCATCCAATGCTGCTTGTTGCGCTTTCGCTTCGGAAGCGGTCTGCATGGCGGTCAGCCAGATAAAAATCGGCAATACAAGAACAGAAACGGCCAGAAGAACCGCAGACAACCAGCTTTGTGTCGCGACCACTGACAAAATAACGACTGGGCCGAGCACGGCCATGCGCATGCCCGGTTTGAAGTTTGCGGCGTAACCCGACAGTTTTTCCGTTCGATCAATAATCTGACTGACCCGCGCACCAGGCGCGGCGCCGCCGAGCCAGGACGCACCGGCCGAATTGAGGCTGGAGAGGATATCGCCCCGTGCCGCCATCTTCATCTCATGTCCCGCCTGGACCGCAGCCATTTCGGCAGCCCAGACACCTGCGACACGTAGTATCAGCCCAGCGACCGCAATCATCAGTATTTCCGGGCGAACATCCCCGATTGACGCCTGTCCGACCGCCCGTCCTATGCCAAAGGCGAGCAGTAGCCACCCGACAAGCGACAAAATCTGGTATAGCAAAACCTGACTGGTCCAGCCGGTAGCCATAGACGACCAGGTTTTGAGTTTCTGCTTGGGTGACCCGGCAAACTCTGTTGGGGTGGAATGAGACATTGGGGCTATTTGGCTCTGAATGGACGTTATAACAGTGCGGCTAATTGTGGCATGGTTTTGTATATTATTTTTTTCTAATACGACCGCATAACCGCTTCACAGGTTTTGGCCAACAGGAGGGCCCATAGCATGCCTGACCTTCTCGTCGCGGATTTGTCTCGATGGCAATTCGCACTTACTGCCCTGTATCACTTCTTGTTCGTTCCTCTGACGCTAGGTCTTTCAATGATGCTTGTCATCATGGAAGGCGCGTATGTGATGACCGGCAAAGATGTCTGGCGTCGTATTACAAAATTCTGGGCGACGCTGTTCGGTATCAATTTCGTGCTTGGTGTTGCAACCGGCATCACGATGGAATTCCAGTTTGGGACGAACTGGTCCTACTATTCTCACTATGTCGGTGACGTGTTTGGCGCACCGCTGGCCATCGAAGGTCTGATGGCCTTTTTCCTCGAATCCACAATGGTCGGCGTCATGTTCTTTGGTTGGAACAAAATGTCCCGCCCCGGTCACTGGATGGTGACATGTTTTGTGGCGCTAGGGTCCAACCTCTCTGCCTTGTGGATCCTGATTGCCAATGGCTGGATGCAACATCCGGTCGGCGCTGAGTTCAATCCCGAAACCATGCGGATGGAAGTGACCAACTTCATGGAAGTTGTCTTCAACCCGGTTGCACAGGCTAAATTCGTTCACACGGTATCCGCTGGCTATGTGACGGCTGCAGCCTTCGTTCTGGGCGTTTCGTCCTGGTACCTTCTGCGAAACCGCCATGTCGGCCTCGCTAAGCGCTCAATTATGGTGGCTGCTGCTTTTGGTATTTTGTCCGCCGCTTCTGTGATCGTTCTGGGCGATGAGAGCGGATATATTGACGGTGAGAACCAGAAGTTCAAACTCGCAGCAATCGAAGCCATGTGGGACACAGAACCCGCTCCGGCATCCTTCACTGTAATCGGCATCCCGGATCGTGAAGACCGTGAAACCCACTACGCGGTCCACGTACCCTATGTTCTGGGCCTGATTGCAACCCGGTCTCTGGATGGTGAGGTACTTGGTATCAACGATCTGGTCGAACAGGCGAGAGCGCGCATTGTAACAGGTATCGGCGCCTATGATGCCCTTCAACGGATCAAGGCTGATCCGACAGACACAGCAGCGCAAGAAGCCTTCAACGCCACAAAAATGGAACTTGGACACGGCCTTCTTCTGATGCGCTATGTTGAAGATCCGCGCGAGGCAACCGAAGAGCAAATCGACATGGCCGCCGACTCGCTCGTGCCAAACGTGGCGATGACGTTCTTTTCCTTCCGCGCCATGGTCGGAATTGGTTTCCTCTACCTGATCGTCTTCGCAACCGCCTTCTGGTTCATGAACATCAAACGGAACATTCCCCGTTGGTTCCTGCGTGTTGCTGTCCTGCTGATCCCGCTGCCGTGGCTTGCCGCAGAACTTGGCTGGATCACAGCAGAAGTTGGTCGTCAGCCATGGATCATTGACGGCGTTCTGCCGACCTTCATGGCCGCTTCTGACCTGACCGTCAGCCAGGTCGTCATTACGATGATTGGCTTCACACTGGTTTATGGTGCGCTTCTGGTCGTGGAGATGTCGCTGATGCTTCACGCCATAAGGAAAGGCCCGACCAAGTCCGGCTATGCCGAGCTGCCTGAAATGCCAGGCCTTGGCGGAGGGACGTCCGATACGCCGAAAGGGAGCGCTCCTGTCGCCCCGTTCACAACTGAATTCGACAAGTAGGAAGGAGCAAATATCATGGAACTTCCTTTCGATTATGCCACTGTCAAAGTGATCTGGTGGTTTCTGGTTGGCGTTTTGCTGATCGGATATGCACTGACGGACGGATACGATCTTGGTGTCGCAACCGTCCTGCCATTTGCCGCACAAGAAGACTCCGAACGCCGGATGGTGATCAACTCCATCGGATCGATGTGGGAAGGCCACCAGGTCTGGTTCATCACCGCTGGCGGCGCGCTCTTTGCGGCCTGGCCATACATCTACGAGATCAGCTTTTCAGGCTTTTATCTCGCCATGTTCCTTGTGCTCGTGCCGCTGATCATACGCGCTGTGGGCTTCAAATATCGCTCAAAGCTAACCAACCCTGCCTGGCGCGAAGCCTGGGATTGGGGCCTGTTTGCAGGTGGTTTCATCCCGGCACTGGTATTCGGTGTGGCCATCGGCAATGTACTTCAAGGCGTGCCATTTTTCCTCGATGAAAATTTGCGTGTTTCATATGAAGGCGGATTGTTCGGCCTGTTGAACCCATTCGCACTGCTCTGTGGTCTCCTGTCTGTGGCCATGCTTGTGGTCCATGGGACTGGCTTTTTGATGATGAAGATCGAACGCGGCAAAGTGATGGATCAGGCTGCGATCCTGGGCCAGATCGCGGCACTGGCGGCAATTGCCCTCTTCGCCATTGGCGGTATCTGGTCGACACTGGCCGGCATGGGTTATGCGATCCAGGGCGAAGCCTCAACGCACACAGCGGCGAACCCTGTTACCTATAATGACGTCGCTCGCGAAGCGGGAGCATGGATGGGCAATTACAGTCGCTATCCCTGGATGATCCTCGCTCCATTGTTTGGATTTGTCGGTATGGCGATCGCCATCGTCGGCCTGCGCAAACAGAGCCCGCTGGGTTTTGTTGGCTCATCAATTGGCGTTACGGGCATAGTTGGCACTGTCGGAACCAGCATGTTCCCTATTATCCTGCCAAGCACGATCAGCCCGGAACAGACGCTGACTGTCTGGGATAGCTCCTCAAGCCATCTCACACTCACCATCATGTTGTTCGTGGCAATTGTCTTCGTGCCGCTGATCATCGCCTATACAAGCTGGGTGTTTAACATTCTCTGGGGCCGTGTGACGGAAGACGAAGTCACCAGCTCACCAGACGCTTATTAACCGAGAGGACTGAATATGTGGTATTTTGCATGGATCCTCGGCATCGGCCTTGCTGTCTCCTTCGCCATCCTGAACGCGTTGTGGAATGAGTTTTCTGCCGAAGCTCAGGAGTGCGACGGTATAGATTGCGATCACTATCTGGATGCCAATAAACCGGCCGACTAAAGCTGAATAGTGAGACCGAATAAGCCCGTCATCTGCCCATGACGGGCTTATTCATATCCAACAAAAAATTCTCGAAAGCGCAAAAAAAGCCCGATCAGGTGTTTCATAATATTAGAATATACTTATATTATGTCTGTGATTTGAGATTTGATTGCCCGGGATGAACTGCGAAGCGCTTTGATCGCGTCTTCAGACACATCAGCCATCCCGGATGCGATAGGAGATGGATATGACACCCGACGTTAAAGGCTTTTTTGACCCAGAGACATTCACGATCAGTTACGTGGTCACTGATCCAGAAACGAAGACGTGCGCGGTGATCGACTCCCTTCTGAATTATGACCCCGCATCTGGTCGAACCAAGACAACATCTGCAGATGAGCTGATCGCTTATGTTCGCGAGAACAATCTTGAATGTGAGTGGATTATCGACACGCACGTCCATGCCGATCACCTGACAGCTGCGCCATATATCAAAGCGCAACTCGGCGGGAAGACCGCAATTGGTGACCATATCCCTGTGGTCCAGAACGTCTTCAGTAAAATCTTCAATGAAGGCCAGTCCTTTCACACAGATGGCCGCCAGTTCGATCATTTGTTCGCTGATGGCGAGACCTATTCAATCGGCAGACTGCAGGGCAAAGCGATTCATACTCCGGGCCATACCCCGGCCTGTATGAGCCATCTGATCGGTGATGCCGTTTTCGTGGGCGACACGATCTTCATGCCCGATTTCGGGACGGCGCGTTGCGACTTTCCCGGCGGCGATGCTGGCACGCTTTACGATTCTGTCGGCAAGCTTTTTGACCTGCCTGAAGAGACCCGCGTCTTTCTCTGTCATGACTACAAGGCGCCCGGCCGCGAGGAATTCATCTGGGAGACAACGATCGGCGACCAGAAGCGCGAGAATATTCACGTCAAAACCGGGACATCACGCAGCGAGTTCATTTCCATGCGCAATACCCGGGATGCAACGCTCGATATGCCTCGCCTCATCCTCCCGTCTGTGCAGGTGAACATGCGTGCTGGTGACATGCCGCCGCCCGAGGACAATGGCGTGAGTTACATGAAAGTGCCGATCAACGCCCTTTAAGCCCGTATCGCAAGAACCTGAAAGTCCGGATCCAAGATGAACCTCGCATCCTATTTTCCAATCCTGAGCTGGGGCCGGACGTATAACGGACAGACTTTTCTGAATGATGGTGTCGCGGCACTGATCGTGACGATCATGCTCATCCCACAATCACTGGCCTATGCGCTTCTTGCAGGCTTGCCGCCGGAGATTGGACTTTACGCCTCTATATTGCCGCTGCTTGTCTATGCCATTTTTGGAACAAGCCGGACGCTGGCGGTTGGGCCTGTTGCCATTCTGTCTCTGATGACGGCCGCAGCAGCCGGTAAAATCGCTGCCACCGGCACCCCGCAATATGTTGAAGCGGCGCTTGTGCTGGCTTTGCTGTCTGGCGCTATGTTGTTTGCGCTCGGTCTGTTCAGAATGGGATTTCTGTCGAACTTTCTGAGCCATCCTGTCATTTCCGGCTTCATTACAGCCTCCGGCATCATCATCGCCGCCTCTCAGTTGAAGCATATTTTCGGCGTCTCAGTGAGTGGGCACAATCTGATTGAAATCATCGTCGGCCTGTTCGAACAGGTCAGCGAAATCAATCTACCGACATTGCTCATCGGGGTTAGCTCGCTTCTGTTTCTGTTCTGGGTACGCTCATCGCTGAAGCCAGTGCTAAAAACGATCGGACTTGGCGAGAAAACCGCGACAATTATCGCCCGAGCAGGTCCCGTCTTTGCCGTTATCGCGAGCATTCTGGTTGTTGGCATACTGAGACTTGATCAAGCCGGCGTTCGCATTCTGCGTGACGTACCAACCAGCCTGCCCTCGATTGGGCTGCCTCAGTTCGATGCCGACATGTGGTCTGAACTGATAAGCTCATCTGCCCTCATCGCCCTGATTGGTTTTGTAGAGTCCGTCTCTGTGGCAAAAACGCTTGCAGCCAAACGGCGTCAGCGCATTGACCCGAACCAGGAACTGATTGCCCTTGGCGCGTCGAGCATGTCCGCTGGGGTGTCTTCCGGATACCCCGTCACAGGAGGTCTTGCGCGCTCTGCTGTAAACTTCGATGCCGGTGCAGAGACACCCGCAGCTGGCGCATTCACAGCCGTTGGAATTGCGCTCGCCACGCTGTTTCTGACGCCGTTTCTCTATTTCCTGCCCCAGGCAGTCCTCGCAGCGACCATTATTGTTGCCGTATTATCCCTGGTAGACATTAAAGCGCTTCGTACTGTCTGGGCCTATTCGAAGTCCGATTTTGCCGCTATGGCCGCCACCATCCTAATGACATTGGGTTTCGGTGTGGAGTTAGGCATTCTGACAGGCGTTGGCCTTTCTCTATTGCTGCACCTTTATAATACCAGCCGTCCGCACTTTGCCTTTGTGGGACAGGTTCCGGGCACCCAGCATTTCCGGAATATTGACCGGCACACAGTTGTGACCTCAGAGGAAGTTCTGACGCTTCGGGTGGATGAGAGCCTCTATTTTGCGAATGCGCGCTTTTTGGAAGACACAGTAGACGCAACTCTGTCGACCCACCCACAGATGCAGCACCTCATTCTGATGTGTCCTGCAGTGAACCGTATAGATGCCAGCGGACTTGAAAGCCTGGAGGCGATCAACAGCCGGCTCAAAGAGGCGAATGTCACGCTCCATATGTCAGAGGTGAAAGGTCCTGTGATGGACCGGTTGCAAACAACTCACTTCCTTGAGGAACTGACCGGCAAGGTCTATCTGCATCAATACGAAGCCATGGAGGACCTCCTCCCATCGCTGACAAGAACAACCGGGCGAATCCATGAGCTGGGGCACGCAGACGACGGATCTCCGAATTTTACCATCTGATTTTGAAAAAAATGCAGATATCATTGAGAGCGGCGGTTTTGGGAAAATCTTCCGCCAATTTGCTCTCGGCCCTTACCAATCAGACGGGGCATTCTGCGTCCGATTTCCACCGCCACCTCACAAACCGCCCAAACAAAAAATGACCTTAAACTCTGTTTTTTATTACTATTTTTTTGTTTCCAGTATCGAAATATATCAAAGTATTCCTCTACGCACGATGGTATGAGCTGTGGCATGGAGCTCTTGATCAGTTCACGCTAAGTCAACTGTGTTCGTCCAACAACACGATAAAAAAACATAGACTGCCCAGCAAAATTACAGCCCTGTTATGACTTGATGCATGGAAATCTCCGTGGTACGCGCCTTCTGACACCGGTGTCAGTCCGGGGAACCAGGGAGGAGTTCATGAGAACACGATACACCTTTAGTATATTTGCGGGCGTTTCACTGGCAGCTATGGCAATGGCTGCACCAGCGATTGCTCAGGAAACCACTGAAACAGACGAAGAAGCACGCCTTGACGTCGTAGAGGTAACCGGTTTCCGTGGCGCTCTCGCAGAAGCACTTTCAGTCAAACGGTTCGAAACAGGATCTGTTGACGCCATCTTCGCAGAAGACATTGCAGACTTCCCAGACCAGAACCTCGCAGAGTCTCTGCAACGTGTTCCTGGCGTTGCGATCACACGCGATTCCGGTGAAGGCCGTGGCCTGACCGTTCGCGGTCTTGGCGGCGACTACACACGTGTTCGTATCAACGGCATGGAAGCTCAGGCCTCTACCGGCGGTGAAGGCGGACCGAACCGCGGACGTGGATTTGACTTCAACGTCTTCGCATCTGAGCTGTTCAACCAGATCGTTGTTCGTAAAACAGCATCTGCTGACGTCGACGAAGGATCTCTCGGCGCGGTTGTTGACCTCTATACCGGTCACCCGCTCGACTATTCTGAAGGCTTCACAGGCGTCGCAAACGTTCAAGGCCAGTACAATGACGTCAGCGAAGACTTCGGTCCACGCCTGGCGGGCCTGCTCGCCTGGAACGATCCATCAGGTAAGTGGGGCATTTCCGGCTCTATCGCTTATTCTGACAACCAGACAATTGAAGAAGGTCAGAACACGGTTCGCTGGCAGCGCGCGACATTCAACTCTGTGAATGGCGTAGATTGCGGCCTGAACCCTGCCGATGCAGGTTGTACGGAAGTCTCCAACGCGTTCCACCCACGTATTCCGCGCTATGGTAACATTGTGCTGGACCGTGAGCGCATGGGTCTGACCGGTAGCTTTCAGTGGCAGCCAACTGCAACCAGCAAGCTGACCGTCGACGCACTTTACTCCAAGTATGATGCATCTCGTGGCGAGCAGTGGGGCGAAGTTCTGTTCCGCGGCAATGAAGGCGGCATGGACGTCAACAGCTACACTTACGATGCGGCAACCAACAACCTGACCAGCATGTCTGTCGACAATGCCTGGGTTCGTATGGAGAACTTCGAGAAGGCCTGGACCACAGACTTCACGCAGTTCACTGCAAACTACGAGCACGACTGGACAGACCGTATTCACGGCAATCTGCTCGTCGGCACGTCAGAATCTGATCTCAGCTTCCCGTATGAGATCACCTTCATGTACGACAATCGCAGCTATGATGGGTTCTTCTACGACTATTCGAACGATGAGTTCCCAACCATCGCCTTCCAGGGCGCTGACGTAACTGATCCATCGACTTTCCAGCTGACCGAACTTCGTGATCGTCCGTCATCAGTTGTGAACGGCTATGATACGGCAGCTTATGACGTCGAGTGGGAGTTCGCTGACAACTATGCCATCGCTGGTGGTCTCAGCTATAAGAAGTACACCTTTGACACGACTGGTCAGCGTCGCGACACAGGCGTTTGTGGCGTCCTGTACGACTGTGACCCGAACGGTGACGGCGTAAACGAGCTTGATGGTATTCCAGCAACTGCTGCACTGTCTGACCTTTTCACCTTTGGTGGCGATGTCGGAACTGGCACAACCACACAATGGTTGATCCCGTCTCTGTCTGGTTGGTCTGATTACTTCAACCTGTCCAGCCTGCCGCTCCGTGACGATCAGGGCAATATCCGCTCTGTTCAGGAAGAGACACTTGGCGCATTCCTGATGCTGAATGGTAATGTACCACTCGGCAGCATGGATCTGCGTTTCGACGTCGGCGTTCGCTATGTTGAAACAGATCAGAAATCGTCTGGCTTCAACTCTGGCACATACGTCACGGTCGATCGTGAGCCGTATGACGACGTTCTGCCATCTGCGAACGTTGCTCTGAACGTGACTGATGACCTGATCCTGCGGGCTTCTGCAGCGAAAGTCATGACTCGTCCGGGCCTCGGCAACCTGTCGCCAGGCGGTAGTGTCGACAGCTTCAACTACCGTGTTTCGTTCAGCAACCCGAACCTCGACCCAACCCGTGCAACTAACTTTGACGCGGCGGTTGAGTGGTACTTTGCTGATGAATCCCTGTTCTCCGTTGCTGTATTCCACAAGGATATCGAATCCTTCCCGATCGGCAGCTCCAACATGGGCACATACGCGTCCACAGGCCTTCCGCTCGATCTTCTGGTGCCAACGTCTCCGACGGCAGCAAATCCGGAAGGTGGACCTGCTGAGTCTTGTAACCCTGCAAACGGCGGTGTCGGCTGTTGGGAAATCCGGTCGCTCGACAATGGTCCTGGTGCGAAGATCACCGGTGCCGAACTCAGCCTCCAGCTGCCATTCGATGTCATGACTGAAGCACCTGTCATTTCTGACATGGGCTTCATCGGCAACTACACTTACGTAGACTCCGACACCGACTACAATATCGGTGGCACGACTTACACCGAGCGCCTGCTGGGCCTGTCTAACGTCTCTTATAACGCGACGCTTTATTATGAGACTGACAAGTTCAAAGCACGTATCGCTGCATCTTACCGTGACGACTATCTGACCGGCACAAGCGGCAACTCGAACGTGTTCGAAGGTTATGGTGAAACATTCAACGTCGACTTCTCGTCCACTTACACGGTCAACGACCGTCTGGACCTGACATTCGAGGCGCTGAACCTCACAGACGACTATCAGGATCGTTTCACCGATCTCGAGAACATGCGTCGCTATGAGTATGACCACACCGGCCGCGTATTCCTCGTCGGTGCGAAGTATAACTTCGGCGGCTAATGAGTTTTCTCCCGAACCTCTCCGTATGATGAGGTCGATCTGGGGGCTCGGGACGTTGTTCCGAGCCCTTTTTTTATAATTTTCAATGAGGAAGGAAGGATTAAAGCGATATGGAGATATCAAGACGAAAGGCGCTGGCCTTTATGGGGGCCGGTTCGCTGGCGGCCTGCGCAACAACTTCAACGAAGACTGAGCTCCTGACCAGCACGTCGCTTACCGGCAACCAACGGATTTGGGGAAAAGGTTTTGAAGGCCAACGGATCGCAGACCGCGGCGATGGCACTTTCCTCAATCCAATCTTCTCAGGTGACCGGCCGGATCCGGCACTTCTGAAGGATGGCGATACCTATTACGTCTCTTTCTCCACCTTCGAAGCCTATCCGGGACTGTTCATTTACAAGTCTCATGATCTGGTGAACTGGGAGCCTATCGGACCGTCACTCACAACCTATATCGGCTCTGTCTGGGCCAGCGATCTTTGCAAGCATGACGGGCGCTTCTACCGGTACATCCCGGCGCGCACCGACGAACGCAAATCCATCTACGTGATCTATGCCGACAATATTGAAGGCCCGTGGAGCGAGCCAATTGATCTCGATCTTCCGGACCATATCGATCCGGACCATATCGTGGGTGAAGACGGCAAACGCTATCTTTTCCTCTCATCAGGAGACATGGTTCAGCTCGCAGATGACGGGTTGTCCACGGTTGGCGAAATCAAACACGTCTATGACCCATGGCACTATCCCGATGACTGGGATGTAGAATGCTTCTGTCCTGAAGGTCCAAAAATGATCCGAAAGGGCGACTGGTTCTACATGACAACAGCCGTCGGTGGGACAGCCGGTCCACCAACAGGTCATATGGTGATTTCTGCACGCTCGAAATCCGTTCACGGCCCCTGGGAACATGCGCCAAATAACCCGCAGGTTCGCACGGCATCGCGGAATGATCAGTGGTGGTCACGCGGCCACGCAACGCCTGTCGAAGGTCCGGATGGGAATTGGTATCTGATCTCGCACGGTTACGAGAATGGCTATTGGACACTCGGCCGACAGGCTCTGCTCGAGCCAATCCGCTGGCGCGACGATGACTGGTGGGAAACGCTTGGCGGGGATCTTTCAACGCCATTTGCAATTCCGCAGTCCGACAAGCCGAAACTGCCGCACGGCATGCCGCTATCAGATGATTTCGCAGATGGGCTTGGCCTTCAATGGGCCTACTTCAAACCTGGTCCAGACGAATATGACCGTATCAATGTTGCAGACGGCAAGCTGACACTCAGCCCGAGCGGCGAGTATCCGAGCGATTCCCGTCCACTCTGCTTTATTGCCGGCGATCTTGCCTACGAGGTGGAGACGGTCATTGAACGTAAACCGGGCAGTCGCGCAGGTTTGCTCGCCTTCTATGACGATACGCTCTATGCGGGCCTCGCCTTTGATGATGAGGGGCTTCTCTTCCACCGTTATGGCATGGAACGCCGACGGAATAACGAGATCCCGAAGAACTCACCAAAGCTGCACATCCGTATGAAGAATGACCGGCACGTGCTGACCTTCTACTATCGGACGAGCGAAGATCAGCCATGGCTCAAAATGGACGTTCAGATGGAAGTCTCAGGCTATCATCACAACGTCGCTTACGGCTTCCTGAGCCTGCGACCTGCGATCTATGCTGCGGGAACGGGTGATGCGATCTTTGAGAAAGTGACGCACAAAGCGCTGAACTATTTCTAGATAAAAAAAGGGCTCATCGGGGAAGATGAGCCCTTTCTTTCCTGCACTGAGACGAATGAGGGACCTATGCCTCAGTTAATTGCAGGGAAATTGAGTTCCCAAGAAGGGAAATTGTTGAACTGTCGCCGATCTTGGCTTCGTGAACACCTGTGACGGCGCCCGTCAAAACCATCATGCCCTTTTTGAGCGGCAGACCGCGGCGCGCTGTATTCTCAAGCAGATAGCGAACGGATTCGACTGGTCCGCCCGGCAGACCTTCAGGTGTAGCCCGACCGACTTCATCATCATTGATTTCTGTGACAAACTGCCAGTCTTCGAGTCGCATTTCTTTCCAGCCTGGAATCTCAGCGCCGAGAATCAGGCCCCGATTGTTACCAAAGTCAGAAATGGTCACCAGCGGACCGAAGTCATTAATACCCGGGAACGGGCTACTCGCGACTTCTACACCGAGATGAAGCGATTCGATGTAATCGAGGGCTTCTTCACTTGTGACTGTCGTTTTGTCTGCTGGGAAGTCCTTGGCGATCACCGCGGTGACTTCGCCTTCCACGGCAGTAAAACCCTTCGCAAAAGCAGGCATGTCGATGGAATCAGCAGAAGCGTCATGACAGAACGGCTCGAACACTGGTCCGACGAGACGGTCACAGCCGTATTGCTGTTCGTAATCGCCAGTGATCCGGCCAACTTTCCAGCCCTTTACAGCATCCGGCCAGGCGCGGATCGCTTCATCCTGAATGCCATAGGCTTCATCAAGTGTTTGTGGCAGTTCGCCCGGATAAGTGGATACAAGACCAGACCCAAGCCGTGCAGAAACAAAACCTTCTGCTCTTTGATCAGCAATCTTCATAATTCAGGTTTCCCCGCCTGTTATCGTTGTGGCCGGTTGGGTGCAACTTACTCTGGACAGCTGCGGTAACCGGTGTCATTTACATACTCATATACACTGATATCGGCTCAGCCAAGACCAAAAGCTGTGCTGAAGTAAGAATTAAAGGGAGGCCTACATGCGTATGCCAAAAATTCGATCTGTTTCACTATCTGCTGCTTTGATGATGTCAGCAGCCTTTATGGGCAGCTGCGCACTTCAGACGATGACTGCAACAGCCCAAACCGCCGAAACAGATGTTATGCCCCCGACAATTGGCTGGGAATATGGCCTTCCTGCATATGCGTCTGAAATCACCGATGGCGGCGCTGGCGGAGAGATTGTCAAAGTTACGACGCTGGCCAGTTCCGGCCCTGGTTCATTGCGCGAAGCCGTTGCTGTTCCTGGCCCGAAAACCATTGTTTTCGAAGTCGCTGGTGTGATCGACCTTGAAGGCGAAGGCATCAGAATCAACGAATCCGATATCACGATTGCGGGCCAGACTGCACCGTCTCCGGGTATCACCATCATCAAAGGTGGCTTCGTCATTTCCGGTCAGGACGTGATTGTTCAGCATTTGCGTATTCGTCCGGGCGATTTCGGTGAAGCGCTTCGTTCCGGGCGCGACATTGATGCCATCTCAACAACGAATGGCGCGAAAAATGTGGTTGTCGACCATTGCTCGCTCAGCTGGTCCACCGATGAAAACCTGTCGGCTTCAAGCTCGCGCTTTACCGGAGAAACTCCGGAAGAATGGCGCTCAGCTGCGTCGAACACCATTCTCTATTCCCTGAACATCATCGCTGAAGGGTTGTCTCACTCGACCCACGCCAAGGGCGAGCACTCCAAGGGTTCACTGATCCACGACCACGTCAATGGCATCGTGATCTATGGAAACCTCTACACATCGAACTTTGAACGCAGCCCACTCTTCAAGGGCGACGTACATGGCGCAATTGTGAACAATTTCATTTACAATCCTGGCCAGCGCGCAATTCACTACAATTTGCAAGGCATTGAGTGGAAAGGTCATGAACCACAGACCGGTGAAATGGATCTCGTTTCCAACGTCATGCGCTACGGACCATCGACCGTAGAAGGCCTGCCAATGTTGATGATTGCGGGCGTCGGCGACCTTTCTCTTTATGAAAGCGGGAACATCGCCGTAGATCGCTGGGGCAATGATGCACCCATGTTCGGCGCTTATACAGTTGGTCCCGCAGAGATTCTCGAGACCGAGTCTTCACATATGTCATTGAATTCGCTGACCATTCTTCCAGCCAAGAAGGTCGAAGGTTATGTTCTGGCAAATGCCGGGGCGCGGCCTTGGGATCGCGACGTGCACGATGTCCGTGTCACAGCAGACGCGGCGGAAGGACGTGGTGAAATCATCGACAGCCAGTCACAGGTTGGCGGCTATCCGGAGACGGGATCCGTTGTCCGACATCCGTTTGACCCCGACGCCTGGGAGCTTTCGACCATGTCGCCGAAGTCCGCAGAAACGCTTGACGCCGGCATGAAAGCCCGCGGAACCTGATCGTCAGTGTTTGACTGGACAGGAAGTGCGAGTATTCCTGTCCAGCAAACGAGTCGATCACGGGGTCTGCATTGGCCAAAAACGATAAAATAACAGAACCAACGGCAACCGACGCCCCTGTGCCGGCTGAGATCGAAGGTCGTGTCACCATCAACGACATTGCGCGAATTGCGAATGTCTCGAAGAAAACGGTGTCACGGATCATCAACAAGTCGCCAATGGTGAGCGAAGAGACCCGCAAACGCGTCGAAGCGGTCATTGAACAATACGGTTTCCAGCCCGACCCTCGTGCGCGCGCCCTCGCCTTCCGAAAATCATTTCTCATCGGGCTCGCTTATGACAATCCGAGCCCACAATACGTGGTGAACATGCAGCGCGGTGTGCTGGATGTGCTGATGACCACTGACTACCAGCTTGTCTTGCAACCGGTCGACCGGACACAACCCGGATATCGGGAAGACATCTGTGCATTCTTCGAGCGCCATCGGCCATCAGGCATCATTATGCCACCCTCGGTTTCCGAGGATGACAAGCTGTGCGAAATGCTGCGCGATCTTGGATGCGACTATGTGCGAATTGCCAGTATGGAGCTTGACGAGCCATTTCGCATGATCCGGACGCAGGATGCCGAAGGCGCCGCGCAAGCCGCTCGCCATCTGGCAACGCTGGGCCATAAGCGCATTGCCCATATTCATGGCCCGAAAACCTTCCGGTCTGCCCACGAGCGACTTTACGGATTTCGAAACGGCCTGGCCGAATTCGGCCTCGAACTCGAAGAAGGCATGACTCAGGAAGCGGGCTATACTTTTGAGACCGGTGTTCAGGCCGCTGACAATCTCCTCTCCATGAGCAAACGCCCGACGGCGATTTTTGCAGGTAATGACGAGATGGCGATCGGCATTTACACATCGGCTCGCAAGGCCAATCTTCGTATCCCGGAAGACCTCTCGATTGTCGGGTTCGACGACACCCCTATGGCCTCACGCATCTGGCCGTTGATGACGACGGTGCGCCTACCGATCCGGGAGATGGGCCGGGAAGCCGCACGCAGCCTTCTCGATCAACTTGAAGGGCACTCAACCAAGCTATCCAAGCGCTTCATGCCGGAAATTGTCGTGCGGCAATCAACTGCCCCTCCCGGCGGTTAAACCTCACGTTCGGTTTCGGTTGAAAGCACAGGTTTCGGGTGCTATGACACCGGTTACCATAAGGGTTCAAAGCCCATCATTCAGGCTAAGGGGAGGCAGACACATGATCGATACAGACCATCGCAAAAGACCGCCCGGCCGGTATGATGCCCCTTCGCACAATTCATTCGACACGCGTCAACAAGCATAGGCCCCAATATGACCAACCCATTTGATCTCGCAGGAAAAGTTGCCGTTGTGACCGGCGCAAACACCGGTCTCGGACAAGGTATGGCTGTCGCGCTGGCTGAAGCTGGCGCCGACCTTGCCCTTGTCGGACGCTCAGCACCAGAAGAGACGGTCGAGCTTGTCAAACAGACGGGCCGCAAGGTCCACGTCATCATGGCTGACCTTGGTAGCCTCGATCCCATCGACAAAATCATCGGTGAGACGAAGGAAGAACTTGGCGGGCTCGACATCCTTGTCAACAATGCCGGCATCATCAAGCGCAATGACTCCATCGACTTCACAGAAGAAGACTGGGATGCGGTGATGGATATCAACCTCAAAACTCTGTTCTTCCTGAGTCAGGCTGCAGCAAAATCCATGATTGCCGCCGGCAAGGGCGGAAAGATCATCAACATTGCCAGCATGCTGTCCTATCAGGGCGGCATTCGCGTGCCGTCCTACACGGCGTCCAAAAGCGGCGTGATGGGGCTCACCCGTATTCTGGCGAATGAATGGGCCGCGCACGGCATCAATGTAAACGCCATCGCGCCAGGCTATTTCGCGACCAACAACACGGCGGCTCTCCAGGCCGATGAGCAGCGCAATACCGAGATCCTCGGCCGCATTCCTGCTGGTCGCTGGGGCAAACCATCAGATCTTGGTGGCGCGGCAGTCTTTCTCTCTTCAGCGGCTTCTGACTATGTTCAGGGAATTACCCTGCCGGTCGATGGCGGCTGGCTCGCGAGATAGGATCGGATACCCACGTGTCGGCAGATATTGCATGCTTTGGTGAGCTCTTGCTGAGGTTCACCACCCCCGGAAATGAACGACTGGGTCAGGGCAACCAATTCACTGTTCATTTCGGTGGTGCTGAGGCGAATGTCGCCGTCAGCCTTGCGCAGTTCGGCCATTCGGTCGACATGGTCAGCGCGATAGCCGACAATCCACTTGGCGCATCGATCGTCTCTGGCCTCAGGGCGCAGGGTGTAGGCACGGACAAGATACGCGCCGAAGATGGACGGATGGGGATTTATTTCCTCGAAACCGGCGCCGTCACACGTCCTTCCCGGATCGTTTATGACCGTGCTGCGTCCGTATTTGCGCTAAGCGAACCGACCAGCTTTGACTGGTCCTCGCTTCTTGGCGGTGTTGGTCTTGTCCATATGTCGGGCATCACACCTGCCACGGGCCCGGGGCCAGCAGCCGCAGCTCAAGCGCTCGCAAACTATTGCGCAGACAACGATCTGGATTTCTCCTTTGATGGAAATTATCGCGAAGCCTTGTGGAAGGTCTGGGCAGGCGACGGACCCGCCATTCTGCGCGACATCCTTTCCTGTGCGACAATTGCCTTCATCAATGAACGCGACATTGCGCTTCTGCTCGCTACGCCCGCAGAGGACCGCCAGACTGCAATCAACCGCGCATTCGCTGCCTTCCCACGACTTCAGACTATCGCCTGTACGAGACGTGGTCAGTCTTCAGTGATCAATCAGACGCTGCTCGGCGAAATCTACACGCGCGACGGCGTGACGACCTCTCGCGAATACAGTCTTGAGGGTGTCGTCGACCGCATTGGGGGCGGCGACGCCTTTGCGGCCGGCATCCTGCACTGCCTGCAAGCGCACAAAACTCATGATTATGCTGTGGAGTTCGCCACGGCAGCATCAGTCATCAAGCATTCCATTCCCGGCGACTTCAATCTGACTTCTGTTGGGGAAGTAGAAGACGCCATGAAAGACGGCGGTCTCGACGTCCGCCGGTAAAAAAACAAGACCGGAGGAAAACATGAACCTGTCCAGACGCAGCGTGATCGGCGCTGCAGCAAGTTTGCCGTTTGCAAGCGCCTTTTCTGCGAACGCGCAAGCTTCATCCGTGGAAATGGAAACCAGCTCGGGGCGGGTTCGCGGCCTTCAATCTGACGGCATCAATGTGTTTCGCGGCATTCGCTATGGTGAAGACACAGCACAGAGCCGGTTCGCCAAACCAGTGCCCGCAGCACGGCGGACAGAGACACTCGATGCGATCGACTATGGTGCCGCCTGCCCTCAGCGTGCCGAACAACCGCTCGAGGATGAGGATTGTCTCTTCCTGAACGTCTGGACACCGGGCATCGCAGAAGGCGCGAAGCGGCCCATCATGTTCTACATTCACGGCGGTGCATACTCCAACGGTTCCGGGTCAGATGAATTGTATGACGGCACACGCCTCGCCACGAAAGGTGATGTGGTCGTCATTACTGTGAACCACCGCCTGAATGCTTTTGGATATCTTTATCTGGACAGGCTGTTTCCCGGCCTCTTTCCGGACAGCGGCAATGCCGGCCAATGGGACCTGATCCTCGCGCTGAAATGGGTACAGCAAAATGCTGAGCAATTTGGCGGAGATCCAAACCGGGTGATGGTGTTTGGCCAGTCTGGCGGTGGCGCGAAAATCGCGACCATGATGGCCTCACCGGCCGCCAAAGGGCTCTTTCATTCTGCTGCCACCATGTCTGGCCAACAGGTCACGGCCTGCGGCCCGTTAAATGGCACGGCCCGCGCACAAGCCTTTCTGGACGAGATGGGCATAACGTCACCCGACGCACTGATGGCCGCCTCAACCGAGCAAATCCTTGAGGGCCTCAACGCCCGTGATCCAATCAACCCGATCCACGGCGTTTATATGGGACCGGTGCTCGACTTCCGGATGCTGACGCGCCATCCATTCTTCCCGGATGCGCCAGCCCAATCGGCGAATATCCCGATGATCCTTGGCAATACAGCCGATGAGACCAAGGCCTTTCTCTGGCGAGACGAAGCCTTTGCCCTCACCTGGGACACGCTGCCAGACTTTCTGGAGGTCCAGCTCAGATGTGACATCCATCCGGGTTATGTGGTCGAAAAATACCGCGAATGGTTCCCGGATCTCGACGCCACGCAAATTATGTTCAAAGCGACCACGGCTGGTCGCAGCTGGCGGGGTCAGGTTGAAGAATCTGACGTCCGTGCAGAACAGGGGTCGCCGACCTGGGTTTATCAATTTGACCTGCCCGCGGCCGACCGTGAACGCGGCGCGCCACACACAATCGATATCGAGCATGCCTTCGACAATCTGCGCCAGCCCGGTGCCATGTCGGGTACAGGGCCTTCTGCCATGCGTGTCGCAGATCAGCTGTCGACCGCATTCATCAATCTGGCCAGAAATGGCGACCCGAACCATGCCGGACTTCCCGCCTGGGGTCAGCACACTCTTCCAGACCGCGAGACCATGGTTTTCGACGCAACCACCCGACTTGTGAACGATCCACGCAAGAAAGAACGCGAACTGTTCGCGACCGTACCTTTCATCCAATGGGGAACATGATGAACCAGACAAGCCGACATATTTTCGCTTCTCTCTTTGCAGGGGCATTTCTTGCAGCATGCGCGACAACACCGGTCGAAGACCTTGTTGTGACTGAAGTTACTGCAGACGATCTTCCTGCCAGCGTTCTTGCTGCTATTGCCGCCGAGCGTCCTGACTTCACGATCGAAGAGGCGCTGAAAAAAGTACGCGAAGGCACCCGCGTCTATTATGATGTCGAGGGCGAACTGGCTGACGGTAGCGAGTTGGAGTTCGATATCCTCATGGATGGCGACAAAGCTCAGATTGTAGAAATCCAGCGCGACCTCGAATGGGCTGACGTCCCGGAAGAGGTTCAGAAAATTGCGCTGGAGGCCTCAAACGGCGCTGTACCTGTGCGGACCATCGAAAGCACGCAAACCGATGGCGCCGTCATTTATGAGCTGTTTGCCGATGGCATGCCGTCTGACCCGAGCTGGGAAGTGCGTGTTCATGGCGGTGAGGCAGAACTGCTCGACGAACGCTGGATGCACTAAATCATGGCGAAAGGCTTGATCGGCGCGCTGTTGGCAGCAGGCCTTTTGACAAGTCCCTCAGGACCCGCTCTGGCCCAAACGTCCCATGATGGACTGATTTTTGACGTACCCGGCTTCGATCGGTCGCACCCGGCAACGCTCGGACTGCCATTTGCACCCGAAGCCGATCATTTCACCGTCTATGCTCCCATGTCTGACGCGGACTACGCCTATAACCACGGCGCTGTTCTGACCTGGTTTCAGGGCCGGTATTACATGCAGTGGCAATCATCGTTCAGGGATGAGGACGCAGCCGAAACGCGAGTCATGTATGCGGTCAGTAGTGACGCCGAGACGTGGAGTGAGCCCAGGATTCTTGCCTCCCCGGCAGATGGCCTGACCATAACGAATGGCGGTTGGGTGACAGACGGTGAAACGCTGATCGCCTATATCAACGTCTGGCCTGACGTCGACGATGGCGACTTGAAATACGGCTTTGCCCAGTATGTTGCCTCAACAGATGGGTTAAGTTGGTCTGCGCCTGAACGTGTCCTTATGGCAGATGGCTCGCCAGTATCTGGTATAATCGAGCAGGATACACGCGCCCTGCCGGGCGGCCGATTGCTGACGGCGTTTCACGTTGAGCCCGGTCTCATCGCCAAACCCTACATCACAGATGATCCGCTCGGCATGACGGGCTGGGTTGAAGGAGAATTCCATAACCTTGAAAGCGAGGGTCCAACCAGCCGGGAGCTTGAACCGAGCTGGTTTGTGAATGCTAACGGCAATCCGGTCATGGTATTTCGCGATCAGGGCGGAAGCTTCAAAACGATTGCGTCTGAGAGCCGGGACAAAGGCCTCACCTGGTCGGCCCCTGTGCTGTCTGACTTCCCGGACTCCCGATCAAAACAAAGCGCGGGCAACCTTGGCGACGGCACAGTGTTTCGGGTCAATAATCCACGACGTGACCGCGAACGCTATCCGCTTGTATTGTCACTCAGCGAAGACGGGCAGGTTTTTGACCGCGCTTATGTCGTGCGGTCCGGGCTCACTGATCTTCCGGCCATGCAGCATGACGGTCGCTATAAGCGGATTGGATATTCCTACCCGAAAAGCTTCGTGCATAACGGGTTTCTCTACATTGCCTACGCGACAAACAAGGAGCGGATCGAACTGACCCGCATCCCGGTTTCATCACTCAGCGTCGGCCTGCCGGACTGACAAAAATTGCGCTTCAGATTGTCAGCACTTCTCCGGCTGCAAGATCCACCTGCTGGGTTTTTCCGGCAATAATAAGCTGCCTGGAAACAGGACGTTTGGCCGTCAGCACAGCGGACGTGACCTTGCCATCAGCCCAACCCAGGTCGAGCATCAAACCACCCCGCAAGTGAACGCCTTTCACGTGACCGGCCGGCCATTCAACCGGCAGCGCCGGCAAGAGCTCAATCGCGTGATGTCGGTCACGTACCAGCATTTCAAGAATGCCAGCCGCGCCACCGAAATTGCCGTCGATCTGGAAGGGCGGATGCGCGTCAAACATGTTTGGATATGTCCGGTCAGGCCCGAGCAGTTTGCGCAGCACGATATAGGCGCGTTTGCTGTCGCCAAGCCGAGCCCAGAGATTGATCCGCCAACCGATACCCCAGCCTGTCGCATCATCGCCGCGAATTTCCAGAGATCGCCTCGCCGCCTCGTAAAGCTCGGGAGTTTCCGGGCCAATCTCATGCCCCGGATAAACCGCGTAGAGATGCGAGACATGGCGATGCTGAATTTCCGGAAGTTCCGGGTTCAAATCCCAGTCCTCAAGCCATTCCTGAAGCTGGCCGAACGACCCGATCCTGTCTGCGGGAATGCGCGCTCTGATCGCCGCAAGGTTCGCTCGATATTCGTCGTCGATACCCAGCTCTTCTGCCGCCGAAATTGTGTTGTCAAACAGTTCACGCAAAATCTGTCGGTCCATGGCCGGACCAGCGCACAGGCTGACGCCAGAACGGCCACCGGAATGGTGCGCGTTTTCAGGCGAGTTGGACGGTATGGTGACCAGACCGTCCCCCTCCGGGTGCTCAACCATGAAATCTTCGAAGAACTCACACGCGCCCTTGAGGATCGGATAAATCCGCTCCAGATGCGCACGATCACCAGTATAGTCCCAGTGGTCCCAGAGGTGCTTGCAAAGCCAGGCACCGCCCATCTGCCACATGCCCCAGAAAGCTCCATCAATCGGCGCGGTGGCCCGCCAGAGGTCGGTGTTGTGATGGCACACCCAACCACGGGCATTGTAGTTGGTCCGGGCTGTTCGCGCGCCAGATTCGGCGAGTTCCTCGACCATATCGACGAGCGGCGCAATGCAAGCACTGAGACCCATCGGCTCAGCAGGCCAATAATTCATCTCGGTGTTGATGTTGATGGTATATTTGCTGCCCCAGGGCGGACGATTGGAGTCGTTCCAAATTCCCTGAAGATTTGCTGGCTGGCTGCCTGCTCGGGAGGATGAAATCAGCAGATACCGCGCAAACTGGGTGTAGAGCGCTGCCAGATAGGGATCATCATTCCCTTTCTCATGACTGAAGCGGATGCGTTGGTCAGTTGGCAAGCCTTCGAACGGATCTGCACCGAGATAGATATCGAAACCTTCGAACAGGGACGCAAAGTCAGCTCGGTGTTCGGAGATGATGTCCTCAGCGGACAGGGCAGAAACGGCGTCGAGGTCTGCAGCGGCGAGTGCCAGCTCATCGCCGGAAATGTCCTTCCAAGAAATATAGTTTGTGCGGACAGCGATTTTCAGAACGACTTTCTGTGCGCCCGATATTTCAAGACGATCACCAGATGCCACGACGTGACCCGCGTCGACATTGGCCTCAACAAGCGCAGCAAAGCGAAGCGCTGCTGGCTTACCATGTTCTTCAGAGTTGGTTCCCTGCAGCAATAAGCGGTCCCCGTCAGCAACGGCCCCCTCATCTTCGAAGCGGATGACCTGACTGATCGGCTCGCCATCTGAAACATATTCCACGAGCATGATGTTGTGCGGAGCACTGGAAATCACGCGTCGACGACAGCCCTTTCCATCGGCCGTCCAGTCGGCTTCGACTTCAGCCGTGGTCAGGCTCAGTCTGCGCTCATAGTCGTGGATGTGGTCCTGGCCCTCAGTCTCAATAATCAGATTGCCGATAGTGTTGTAGGACATCTGGCGGATGGGTTTCGCCATCATCTTCTCATTCGCGAGATTTTGGGCCTCCATATATTTGCCCTGCCAGATGAGATCGCGCACGACGGGCAAGGCCTCGAGCGCTTCAGAGCTGGAGGGATCATAAGGCTCGCCAGACCAGAGTGTGTCTTCGTTTAGCTGAAGCGTTTCAGTCCCGGTGCCCCCAAAACACATGGCACCAAGGCGGCCATTGCCAACTGGCAAAGCTTCTTCCCAGAGACGGGCCGGTTGCTTGAAGAATAGTTCGAGCGGCTGTTTAGCGAGCTCAGAACCTCCGGTTTGAGCGAAGATCGGACGCGCCGCGCCATATCCCCATCCAGCAAGACTGGCAGCAATGCCGCCCCAAAGTGTTTGACGTCGTGTAAGCTTCATTTTCCCCTCCCTGGGTTGGAGCGGCTGGTCGTTTTGCCGCTCCTGTTATTTTGTCAGAAACGATAGCCTCAGAGTTTGTAGGCGGCCTTCGCGAGGTTGTAGCTGAGGTCTGTCGCAAGCTCGTGGGCCTCGTCGATTTCCAGCCTGTGCTCAGCGACCAGACGCGCGAGGAATGCACAATCCACACGGCGAGCAACGTCATGGCGAGCTGGGATGGACAGGAATGCGCGCGTGTCGTCATTAAAGCCGACTGTGTTGTAGAAACCAGCGGTTTCAGTCGTCATTTCACGGAAACGGCGCATGCCTTCGGGGCTGTCATGGAACCACCATGATGGGCCAAGCTTCATCGCCGGATAATGCCCCGCCAGCGGCGCGAGTTCGCGTGAATAGCTGGTCTCATCGAGCGTGAAGACAATGATCGACAGACGCGGGTCATTGCCGAACTTGTTAAGCAGCGGCTTCAGGCTTTCGACATACTCGGTTTGTGACGGCACATCTGCGCCCTTGTCCCGACCATGGCTGTCAAACAGTGCTTTGTTGTGATTGCGATAAGCGCCCGGATGGATTTGCAGAACAAGGCCATCATCAAGGCTCATCCGCGCCATTTCCGTCAGCATCTGGCCACGGAAAATCTCGGCGTCTTCGGCGGTAAAATCGCCTTTCAGGATCTTCTGGAACAGCGTTTCTGCCTCGACCTCAGACAAGTCCGCCGTTCGCGCGGTGATGTGTCCATGGTCAGACGATGTTGTCCCTACTTCAATGAAGTCCTGACGACGCTTGCGGTGCGCCGCGAGATAGCTCTTCCAGCTGTAGACATCCTCTCCGGTGATCTCGGCAAATTGCGCCATCGCGCCAGTGAATTGTTCGTGCTCCGGGTCGATCACCGCATCAGGTCGATAGGCCGAAACGACCTTGCCACCTGTCCAGCCTGAATTCAGGATTTCGTGGTGATGGTCGAGCGTATCGGTCGGGCCTTCAGTTGTCGCAATGACCTCAATATTGAACTGCTCGAACAAGGCGCGTGGTTTGAAATCATCGGATTTCAGCGCTTCATCGATGGTGTCGTAATATGTGTCTGCTGTTTGCGAACTGAGACGCACATCCAGGCCAAATACATTGGCGAAAACATAGTCCAGCCACATGCGCGACGGCGTCCCGCGGAAGAGATGATAATTCTCTGCGAACGTGCGCCAGGCCTCACGCGGATCATGCGCCGGAACGCCGTCGCGACGCGGCACACCGAGGCCATCCAGATCATGGCCCTGACTATAGAGCATGCGATATACATAATGGTCAGGAGCAATGAAAAGTTCGGTAGGATTTCCGAAATTCTCGTTTTTTGAAAACCAGCTCGGATCCGTGTGACCATGGGGGCTGATAATCGGCAAGTTCTTCACATTTGCGTATAGCTCACGCGCGATATCCCGCTGTATCGGGTCAGATGAAAACAACCGATCTTCATTTAATTTCAGGGACTTCGCTTTGTTTTCCGTCAGCACGCCGGACCTCCAGTTTAGCGGTTTCTATTTTCGCTGATACGATGCGAAAAGAACCGAGTTGCAATTCTTATGACACCGGTTACCATAGAAGCAATTCTGATAAAACAGCTCGGCTATTTTTTCATCAAATTGCCGACATGTCATGGGGTAGAACACTTGGTCACAATCGGTGCGGACATTGAAAAGTCGGCCAGTTGCTTACGCGTGTCGGAAGCAGACGATGTGGCCGTTGTTCTGTCTGAAGCTCGCGCTGGTGAGATTGTGCGCGTTCACGGCCAGTCGATCACGCTAACAGATGATGTCCCGGCATTTCACAAGTTTGCGCTTCGCCTGATTGAACAGGGCGAGCCGGTCCGCCGCTTTGGTGAGGTGATCGGCAAAGCCAGTCAGCCAATCCAGCCCGGCCAGCATGTTCACTCACACAATCTGTCGTCAACGCTCGGTGCGCCGCTCAATTACGATGTTCAGGCAAGCGCTGCCGCGGTCACCGAAGCTGCATCGCCTGACTCTCGAACATTTGCAGGCTATCGACGCGCAGATGGCCGTGTCGGCACGCGCAATGAGATCTGGGTCATTCCCACCGTCGGCTGTGTTGCACGGACCTCCGAACAGATTGCCCGCTACGGCGAACGCGTTCTGGATGGTCGGGCGGATGCGGTTTTTGCCCTGCCCCATCCTTTTGGATGTTCCCAGTTAGGCGACGATCTCGATGACACGCGGAAAATTCTCGCCGCACTTGCCAGCCACCCGAATGTCGGGGGCGTAGTTCTCGTTGCCTTAGGGTGTGAGTCCAATCAGGTTGATGAGCTTCTTAAAGGCGTGACGCTACCGCAGGAGCGTATTCGAGTCGTCCGCTCACAAATGGTCTCTGACGAACAGGAAGAGGGCGAAAAAGCCGTCGATGAACTGCTTGAGCTGACCGGAACAGATGTCCGAACAGATTGTTCTGTTTCAGAACTGGTGATTGGCCTGAAATGCGGCGGTTCAGACGCCCTTTCGGGGCTGACGGCTAACCCACTTCTGGGCGATGTGACCGATTGGGTCACTGGCGCTGGCGGGCGTGCGGTACTGACAGAAATTCCTGAGATTTTCGGCGCGGAACATCTTCTCATGGCACGTTCGCCTGCAGAAGGCATGTCCAGCCGCATCGCAGACCTCGTCAACGATTTCAAAGACTATTTCATCCGGCAGGGCCAGCCCGTAAATGAGAACCCCTCACCGGGTAACAAAGCGGGCGGTATTACGACGCTGGAGGAAAAGTCTCTCGGCGCGGTCCAGAAAGCTGGCAAAGCGCCCGTGACAGACGTCATCCGATATGCTGAGCGCGTCTCTGAGCGTGGACTGACCCTGCTCGAAGCGCCGGGAAATGATGCCATTTCCTGCACGGCGCTCGCGGCCGCTGGAGCGACTGTCATCCTGTTCACGACAGGTCGCGGCACCCCCCTCGGCTTCCCGGTACCGACCATGAAAATTTCTTCGAACACGCCACTCGCCGAACGCAAATCCGGCTGGATCGACTTCAATGCCGGTCAGGTACTCGAAACCGATAATAAACAAGCGATCATTGATGCCTTTCTTGACCATATCGTTGCCACAGCCAGCGGCGAGCAGACCTGCTCAGAAAAAAAGGGCGAACGATCTATAGCCATCTGGAAAAAAGGAGTGACCTTGTGATGGAATCCGCCACGCAAGCTCTTCGATTGAATGCTGACACACCGAGCAGCGTGGACACGAGCCGTGTTCGTTTGCCCGGTTTTGAACGTCACAACCTCCCCGTTTCTGTTTTGCACATTGGACCGGGCGCTTTCTTTCGTGCGCACCAGATGGATTATTTCGACCAGCTGAACGCCGTCGACCCAAGCTGGGGCGTGATGGCGATTGCACTCCGGTCTCGCAAAACACCTGAAGCCCTCGCCCGTCAGAACGGCCTCTACACGCTTGTGACGCTGGACGAAGAGGTTGAATACCGCTTGATCGGCAGCCTTCTTGACGTTGAATACTTCGAGGACGCCTCGGCCTTTGATCAGTTCCTGCAGACAGGCCTGCGTCTCATCACGCTCACCATTACTGAAAAAGGCTATTGCCTGGGCAACAATGGCAAGCTGGACCTCCACCATCCTGACATCGCTCATGATGTTGAGAACCCCAACTCCCCGGTCAGTGCGATCGGCTGGCTGGTGAAAGGCTTCCGCGCGCGACAGGATGCCGGAATGGGCGGGCTCACAGTTCTCTCTTGTGACAACCTTCCGGCCAATGGCGCAAAACTAAAAAGCGCTGTTCTCGACTATGCGGAAGCGGTTGATCCGGCGCTGTCCTCATGGATCGAACAGGAAGTCTACTTCCCGTCCAGCATGGTCGACTCCATCACCCCAGCGACAGATGCGAGCCTCATCGAACGTGTTGAAGCGCATTGCGGCTATGCCGATGCCTGGCCGATCCAGCGAGAAGCCTTCACATCATGGGTGATCGAACGCATTCCGGGCGCCGACCTGCCAGCTTTTGACCGGGTGGGCGCAATTCTCACTGAAGACGTTGAGCAACATGAACAGGCGAAGCTCCGCCTTCTCAACGGCGCACACTCCACGCTGGCCTATGCTGGCCTGGCCTGTGGTGAAGAAAGCGTAGCAACAGCGACTGCGAATTCTGAACTGCACACGCTGATCGCCAATATGATGCGAGATGAGATCAAACCGAGCCTGGAACCGCCAGAAGGATTAGATCTAGACGTCTACATCGATGATCTTCTGCGCCGTTTTGCCAACCCGGCCATTATTCACAAGCTGAGCCAGATCGCATGGGACGGCTCGAAAAAACTACCAATTCGACTGCTCGATACTGTTCGCGACAACCTCGCCGCTGGTCGGTCTATTGAGGGCCTCGCAACAGGTGTCGCTGCGTGGATGCGATTCATCATTCGTATGACGCAAGCGAATAGCGCAATCACTGACCCGATGGCCGATCGCCTTAAAGCACTTGCAAAGGGCGTCAAAGATACAGCCGACCATGATGTCGATCTTTTCCTGTCGCTTACCGAGATTTTCGAACCGGAACTCGTGAGCCAGCCGAAATTCAGTAAGGCATTGAAGACAGCTTATGATCGGGTCATGGTCATGGAAAAATCAAACCTCTCAGGGGAGGAACAATCATAATCATGAGCGAAGGTTCTCATCTGAACAGACGCGCAGTGATGAAGACCGGCATTGCTGGGCTTGCTGCTGTATCTGTCAGCGGGTGCGGGCAAAGCGGTGCACGGCCGTTACTGTCGTCAGATACCCACCCCTCCGATTACCCCACTGTTGAAGCCGTTCGCTTCATGGGCAGACGTCTGTCTGAACTCACAGATGGACGGATCAGCATTCGCATTTATGCAGGCGGTCAGCTTGGCTCGGAACGAGACACGCTGGAAATCACCACTTTTGGCGGTCTGGACCTCAACCGCGTGAACCTGGCACCGCTGAACGCAATTGAGCCAATGACTCTCATCCCGTCTCTGCCGTTTCTGTTCAGTTCAACCGAACACATGCGCCAGAGCCTTGACGGTGCGCCGGGTGATGTGATCCTGAAATCGCTTGAGCCACACAATCTGATCGGATTGTGCTTCTACGATTCAGGCGAGCGCAGTTTCTACAACACGAAACAACCCATTCTGACGCCGGATGACATGCAGGGCATGAAAATCCGCGTACAGAACTCAGATCTCTATGTCGCGATGATCCGTGCGCTGGGCGCTGACGCCACGCCAATGCCACTGGGCGAGGTGTATCAGTCGCTTGTTCAGGGCGTTATTGATGGCGCTGAGAATAACTGGCCGTCCTATGAATCCGGCCGCCATTTCGAGGCCGCGCCTTACTACAGCCTGACCCGCCACGTCATGGCACCGGAAATTCTTGTCATGTCGCTTAGCCGTTGGCGCAAACTGTCAGACGCCGATAAGGACCTGGTGGTTCAGGCCGCCAGAGAATCTGTACCCGTCATGCGCGAGCTTTGGGATGCGCGCGTGGCTGGTGCCAGAGAGCGCCTGCTGGAAGCCGGTATTGAATCCAATGAAGTCAACGATCTGACCGAATTCCAAACTCTGATGGAGCCGGTCTGGGAAAGATTTGTCGTGACGCCGGACCAACAAAGCCTTGTCTCCCAGATACAGGCAATTGGTGACGAGTTAGGAACCGCCTCATGAAGAAAAATTTCGCGAAGGTGACGCATTTTGCAGCCGACTGGTTGCTCTATGCTGCGGGCCTTGGGCTTGTCCTGATGACGATTATCGTCGGTTGGCAGGTGTTTGGCCGATATGTGCTGAATTCCAGCCCGTCCTGGTCTGAACAGGCCGCTCTGACTCTGATGATCTGGTATGTCTTTCTGGCCGCTGCCGCCGGCGTGCGGGAGGGCTTTCATATCCGCATTGTCGCGCTCGAGAACGCGCTCGGCCCAAAAGCAAAGCGCGTCATGCGCATTGTTGCAGATCTGATTATTGCAGGATGTGGGCTGGCTCTTCTGGTCTGGGGGTCAGAGCTGGTCATGCGGACCTGGGAACATGTTATTCCATCGCTCGGCCTGCCACGCGGCATCGCCTATCTCGCCCTGCCACTCAGTGGTCTTCTGATTATGTTGTTTTCACTCGAACGCCTTCTTGAAGAAGCTGAAGGCGAAGCCGTCTCTGACGAGGAGGATCCAAGATGGAGCTAGCGGTTCTTCTCATTGTACTGGTGGCGTGTCTCGCCATTGGTGTTCCTGTTGCGTTTTCTCTGCTGACCGCGAGTATTGCGTGTTTCTTCGTGCTGGATATTCCACTTGTTGTCGTCTTCCAGCGTATGGCCGCGGGCGTCAGCGTCTTCACGCTAATGGCCATCCCCTTCTTCATTTTTGCCGGTGATTTGATGTATCGCTCCGGCATTGCAGAGCGGCTGGTGCATATCGCTGAGGCAGCTTTCGGACGCGCTCGCGGTGGTCTTGGTGCAGTGAATGTCGGCGCCTCAACCCTGTTCGGCGCCGTCTCGGGTTCAGCCATTGCCAGCGCTTCGGCGATGGGTTCGGTCATGATGCCGCTCATGAAGGAAAAGGGCTATGACGCCGACTACTCCGTCAATGTGACGGTGACAGCGGCGATTGTCGGCCTGTTGATTCCACCATCCCACAACATGATCATCTATTCAGCAGCCTCAGGCATCGGTGTCTCTATTGGCGACCTGTTCCTCGCCGGTATCGTGCCTGGCGTTTTGACAGCCATTCTGCTGATGTTCGTGTCATGGGTTGTTGCCGTAAAACGCGGTTATGCAGCCGGTATTTTCCCGGGCTGGAGAGAATTCGCAAAATCAGTTGCCTTCGCGATTCCCGGCCTTTTGACTGCCATCATCATTATGGGCGGCATTTTGTCGGGCGTATTCACCGCGACGGAATCTTCGGCCATTGCGGTGATTTACACCGTTATCATTGGTGCATTCGTCTATCGCACCATGGGCCTCAAGAAGTTCGCTCAGGCGGCAGTTCAATCCGTCAAGATCACCGCCATGGTGCTCATGATCATCGGTTCCGCGACAGCCTTCGGCTATGCGCTCGCCATTCTGGAAGCGCCGACCAAGCTCGCTGAGCTGATTACCGAGATCACACGAAATCCGATCCTTGTTCTGCTGATTGTAAACGTAATCCTTCTTCTTCTCGGAACGTTCATGGACATGTCGCCACTGATCGTGATCACGACACCAATCCTGCTGCCGGTGGTTATGGAAGTCGGTGTCGACCCTGTCCATTTCGGGATCGTCATGATGCTAAATCTCGGAATTGGTCTTGTGACGCCGCCAGTGGGCTCGGTTCTGTTCGTGGGTGCTGCCGTCGGAAAGATTCCGGTCGAGTCGGCTGTGAAGTCGATCTGGCCATTCTACGGGGCGCTTATCCTTGCTCTGATGGCCATCACCTTCATCCCGGCTCTGTCACTTACTCTGCCAAACCTGTTCTGAGATGTAAGATGAAATCCTACCTGCTCGCTTTGCCCCTCCTCTGTCTGCCCGCGTGTGCTGGCATAACCGAGGCTTCATCTGTGGCGCCGGCAATGGTCGTGGTTGACGAGCAGGATGTGATCCGGGAAGAGGCTCCGCCTCATGGCAAGATCGGCATGAGTACAGCCTATCGGATTTCTGATCAGGCACCTGATCGGACCATGGAGTTCCGCAAACGGTCCCTTCATCCCGGCGCTGCTGTCGGCGAACATGTCATTGCTCATGATGAGGTTTATTATGTCGTCTCAGGGCGCGGAATCGTTATCTCTGATGGAGAGGAACGGGAACTGACAACAGGCATGTCCGCCTATCTCTATGACGGCGCAAATGTTGGCATACGGCAGATTGGAGATGAGCCGCTTGTACTGATCATCTCCTATCCAATCCCCGGCCATCCGAGACTCGCGGAAAAAGACCAATGACACAGATTTCCCGGCGAGCGCTTTTGGCTGGGGCATCAATCGCCCCAATTGCCGCGGCCTGCGCGTCGGTCAACTCGAACGCCAGCGAACCGCAATCTACCTCCCCGTCAGAAACCCCCTTCATCATTGATGTAGACCGTGCGCCAACTTCAGTCACACCGCTCTGGCCGGCTGGTGCGCCGGGCCTCGAAGCGGTGTCTCTGAATGAACATTATGTCTCTCGCGAGAATGCTTACGGGCTGCCAGACAGAGCCATTCGAGAAGTCACCAACCCCACCGTCAGTTATTTTCCATCGAGCACTCCGAACGGCAAAACGATTCTGCTGATACCCGGTGGTGGCTATAGCCATGTCGTCGTCGAGAAAGAGGGCTTCGAAGGCGCGCGGTACTTCAACCAGTTTGGCTATGATGCCTATGTCATGAATTATCGCCTCCCCCATCAGGGTTGGCCATCTGGACCCGATACGCCTTTGCAGGATGCGCAGCGTGCGATCCGCACGGTTCGTAGGCTGCAAACCGAGCGACGCGGCACAACCGGTGCGCTGACAATTATCGGTTTCTCTGCTGGGGGTCACGTGGCGGGCTCGGTGACCCAACGCTATGATGCCGACGTTTACGCCCCTGTGGATGAGATTGATGAGCTCTCCGCAAGACCTGACCTCAGCGTGCTCGTTTATCCTGTTGCTCTGATGGGGTCTGAATTCACGCATCAGGGGTCGCAGACCAATCTTCTGGGTGACGCCCCGACAAGTGATGCGCTCGCAAAGTATGATCTGGCACATGCCCCAAATCCTGATGGACCACCCGTCTTCATGCTGCACTCCCTCCAGGACCAGAGTGTGCCTGCAGAGAATACGCTCACCATGGCTTCGGCCTATCGGAAGGCTGGCATACCCGCAGTCGTCCACGTCTTCGACAAAGGGGCACACGGTTTCGGGCTTCGCGGACTTGAAGGCACCCCCCTAGCGGCCTGGCCGCGTCTCGTCATGGACTGGATCAGCGATCATTCCTGATACGACACCAGGCCACCAACAGTTTTAGTAATTGAGATCAAACAAATGACGCCAGAACGAGAACGCCTTTACCGCGCCGGAGTTGTGCCCGTACTCACCATAGGGTCCGTTGCAGAGGCTGTACCGCTTGCCAAGGCACTCGTGAATGGCGGTCTGGATGTGGTGGAAATCACCTTGCGCACGCCATGTGCAGCCGAGGCGATCTCGGAAATCGTTAAGGCCGATCTCGGTTGTTATGTGGGCGTAGGAACCGTCTTAACCTCCGCTGATGTAACGCTCGCAGAATCGACTGGCGCGGACTTTATCGTAACGCCTGCCACACCCCCGAGCCTCGTGAAGCCTCTTTCAGAGTTTGAGGGGCTTGTCATACCCGGCGTATCCACTCCGGGCGAAGCACTGACCCTGAACGATGCCGGCTTTGACCTCCTGAAATTCTTCCCGGCAGAAGCCGCAGGCGGAGCCGCAATGCTGAAGTCACTTTCCGCGCCATTGCCTGGCCTGAGCTTCATGCCGACTGGCGGGATCAAAACAGCAAACCTGAAATCTTATTTGAGCCTGCCGAATGTCATCGCCGCAGGCGGCTCATGGATATCGAGCACAGACCAGCAAGCTAAAGGCGATTGGGCTGCGATCGAAGCAACCGCCAAATCGACACATCAATTGGTCTCCGAACTACGTGGTCACTAACCTGACCGTAAGCGCCTTCGCCCGAGAAGCGCTGCCCCTGTCATACCTGCCAGATCGCCAAGCTCAGGCACTACAATCAAACGGTTCGCCTGATCTGTGGGCATGTCCAGATATCCACCCAATTGGCGAACAAACTCCCTGCGAACGCGGTCGATGAGCCCATCGGCCTGCATCAGGCCGCCGCCGAGAATGATCCGATCCAGTCTGAAACTGAGATAGAGGCTACGGCAGGCCTGAGCGAGATACCAGGCTTCGATCTCCCAGCCCGGATGGTCCGTCGATAACGTCTCAGCTTGTCCAAATCTGGCTTCGAACGCCTTCGCAGATGCGAAGCCTTCCAGACAGTCATCATGAAACCTGCAGACGCTCTTGAAACCTGCATCGTCGGCATGCCTTTGAACTGTGATGTGACCGAATTCCGGATGACTTGGTTGTCCGACCCAATGATCAGACAATCTGATGCCGGCGCCTATGCCTGTTCCGACCGTGACATAGGCAGCACTTCGAACGCCTTTTGCTGCCCCCAGCTCGCATTCGGCCAGCAAGGCACCGTTCACATCAGTATCTATGCTGACCGGAAGGCCGGTCAGCCGTTCTAGCGTTGTGAGTACCGGAACACGCTGCCAGTCCGGCTTTGGGGTATCCAGAAGCATACCATATTCGCGTGAATCGAGATCGAGATTCAAAGGGCCAAAACTGGCGATCCCGAGTGTTTTCATCTGGCCATCAAATCTGGAAAAATAATCAGCGCAGGTCTCAAGGGTTTCTTGCGGGGCCGTTGTGGGTACGCGAAAGCTCTCAACATGGCGCAGAGCGTCGTCAAACACCCCGCATTTGAAGCTGGTTCCACCCGCATCAATCCCGCCATACAGCATGCTGATCTGTTGCCTCATCTGCTTGTGATATCGGAGACTGGCACTGGGCTGAGGGCAATGCTAGTGCGAAAACGAGAGCCCGGAGGTGATGACACAATGCCTGACATCGATATTTTGCGAGGTCCTGATGCAATCAGGCCTGCCATTCGGGACGTCGCCGAGTTGCGCCTTCGTGTGTTTCGGGAGTGGCCCTATCTCTATGACGGCACGATGGAGGAGGAAGAGACGTATCTCTCCCATTTCGCTCAGTCAGAACATGCCTGCATCGGTCTCGCGCGTGATGGTGACAAAGTCATCGGCGCAACAACCGCGGAACCCATGCCAGCTACGCATGAAGGGTTCCGCGCACCGCTCGAAACTGCGGGTCTCGACATCAGCAAAATCTATTATTTTGGAGAGTCCATTCTGCTTTCCATCTATCGGGGACAAGGTATTGGTCACGCCTTTTTCGACCTCCGCGAAAACGCAGCACGCGACTGGGGCGCGGAAATGACTGCATTTTGCGCGGTCCAGCGACCAGCAGACCATCCTGCCAGGCCCGCAGATTACCGACCATTGGATGCCTTCTGGAAAAAGCGCGGCTATGCGCCCCGACCCGACCTGATCTGTCATTTCCCCTGGACAGATGTTGGCGATGCCGTCGAGACGTCAAAGCCGCTCATGTTCTGGATCAAGACACTCTGAGACGCTTCAACGGATCGAAAACGTGACAGGCATGATCACATTCTCCCTGTTCAGACGACACGCTTTGTCTTCGTCGTCGGACTTCTGCCAACGCCACTCCGAAACCGATTCAATGAGTTCCTCTTCAAACCCTGCAATCGGAACAGCTGCCAGAACTTCAGGTTCGGTCACATTGCCTTTCTCGTCAAACTTCAGTCGCAGGATGACTGACCCGACCATACCGTTAAAGGCTGCCGACGAGGGATATCTGATAGCCTTTGTCTGTTTGAGTTCGCCTTCGCAGAACGGCAATTGACCGTCTTCAGCCTCTGATGATGGCTCATCACTTTCAGCAAGCGGATATTCTGCGCGAATTTCGTCTATCTGTTTCTCTGACAAAGGCCGATTATTGGACTTCCCGGCACGATATTCTGAGAGCGAGCCCCGCGTGTCATTTGACCAGAACAATGCCTGCGCAACTCCAACCCATGCCTCACTCCGCCAGTAAGTTCTCTCCAGCCAATCGGGAATATCGACACCTTCAGCTTCATATCTGGAACGCAGCTGCTCGAGTTCCGCATTGAGCCTGATGAGATCCTCCTGAGCATCCGGACCGCGCTGGTGCAACAGGTACGAAGTTGCAGCTGTCTCACGAGCAATGAAATAGGCGTCAGGCACACTCGACTTCACTGTCGCAAGGTGTTCAACCGCATTCGAGGAGGTCCGAAAAGCATCGCCCCAGTCTGCGCGCGAATAATACTCGTTCGCCAGCTGAATGAAGGCACGAAGGCTCAAAACACTCGGATTTGCCGTTTTGACCGGCTCCAGCGCGTCTTTCAGAGAACTGCGGGATGACCCGTTCGATTTCACCTTGAAATCCACATAGGCTTTGAGGAGCTGCCGGTCCCGCATGACAGGGTGCGACGCGGTATCAGGTTGCCCGACGACAAAGTCGGCACCGTCACTTGCATCGTCGCAATGTCCGCGTTCGCATAGCTTTAGCGATGCTTCATAAGCGGCAATAGTCGCATTCGGATTCTGTGGATCAGAAATGGCTTCGTCCACGAGTATGCGGGCGGTGCGCACAATCTCGGTATCGTCATTGTTGTTGACCGCAGTGTTATAGTTCGACAAGGCCGCAGACGTCAGCTCCGCATGTGCCGTTAGTTGCGAACCGGCAATCGCAAAAACTGCCAGCAAAATTTGGCGCACCAGCATATTCCTCTCCCTTTTTTTGCGCACCATGACAACTACACCCAGAGTGCGCAAATCAATTTTTCTCGCGCGATTCACCTCACAGATTTCCATCCTTTCAAAATAGAAATTTGCTTGCATAGCCTCTCTGCTCGCCCTTAGGTTTTCGGATATGGACCGACACCTACCCCTTTCCTGCGCATTGCTCTCCAATCGTCAGATGTCGGAGGCAGATGCCCTGACCATCGAGAATGGAGTGTCTGGTTTTGATCTCATGAAAACCGCCGGGCGCGCGGTGTTTGATCGATTGATCACCAGCTTCCCAGATGCTGCGTCCATTCATGTGATATGTGGCCCGGGGAATAATGGCGGAGATGGCTATATCGTCGCCGAGTTGCTTCGCCAGGCTGGACGCGAAGTCAAAGTGTCGAGTGTCACCCCAATCGAAAACCTGTCAGGTGATGCCGCGCTGGCACATCGTCACTGGCGCGGTGGGGTCGTCCCGTTTCATCCTGGCGAACTCGACGACGTGGACCTGATCGTCGATGCTCTGTTTGGCGCTGGTCTGTCACGGCCTGTCGAAGGTGAAGCGCTCGACTGGATCACCGCGATCAATGAGGCTGATGTGCCGGTCTTGTCGATTGATCTTCCAAGCGGTGTGAACGGCGATACCGGAGAGGCAGGCACTCTCGCAATTGCTGCGGTCGAGACGGTCACCTTCTTCCGCAAGAAGCCTGGACATTTGCTCAACCCGGGAAAGGCCCTGTGCGGTTTAATCACCGTTGCCGACATCGGAATCGCAGACGACGTGTTCCGGCACCTCGATATCGACACTTTCGAGAATGCGCCCGGACTGTGGCAGGCACAATGGCCGGGCTATGTTCTGGACGGACATAAATATGAGCGTGGTCACGCAATTATTGTGTCGGGCGGGGAGTTCACAACGGGCGCGTCACGCCTCACCGCATCGGCTGCATTGCGCATCGGTGCGGGCCTGACGTCCATCGCCGGATCAGCAGACGCCATTCGCGTCCATGCCGCGCATCTGACCTCCGTCATGCTGAAGCCTTTCGAGACGCCAGCCGAACTCGCCGCCCTTTTGACGGACAAGCGGATTACGGCGGTTGCTGCAGGCCCCGGGCTCGGGCTGGATGATACGGCGCGGGACAAGCTGGCCTGCATTCTGGAGAGTCCGCCAGACCTTGTTCTGGACGCAGACGCGCTGACACTGGGCGGTGAGCACACGGACTTGTTCCTGGAGCGCCTGAGTGCTCGTCAGTCGCTGACGGTTCTGACGCCGCACATGGGAGAATATGCGCGCCTGTTCGGCACACCCGCACCAGAAACCCTCAGGATTGATCTTGCGAGAAGCGCCGCCGAACGCTCTGGCGCAATCATTGTTCTCAAAGGTGCCGACACCATTATTGCTGAGCCAGGCGGGCGAGTTGCGATCAACGGAAATGCACCGCCCTGGCTGGCGACCGCGGGGTCTGGCGACGTCTTGACCGGCATGATTGCCGGGTTGCGAGCCCAGGGTATGCCCGCTTTCGAGGCCGCATGTGCGGGCGTCTGGCTGCATGGTGAAGCCGCGAAACGCTGTGGGGCGTATCTGATTGCAGAAGAGCTCGAGACAGGTCTGAAACAGGTTCTGGAAGAAGACAGTTTTGATTGGGCGGAGGACACCCTGCCCGACGATGAGTCCGACAGCTAGAGAATGTCTTCTTTGAGGAATTGGTGGTTCGGGGGAGACTTGAACTCCCGACCTCGCGATTATGAGTCGCGCGCTCTAACCAGCTGAGCTACCGAACCAGAATAGCCAATGAGCGGGGCTATATACGCGCGGTCATTCGCAGACACAAGCGCCCTTTTGCAAGTTTTCACACGCTTTCAAAGATCATTCTGCACGAGTTCCGCAACATACTCTCCAATCGCCAGACTGGAGGTCAGCCCCGGGCTCTCAATTCCGAACAGATTTATAAGACCTGCGCTGCCGTGATCGGCTTGAGATTCGATGCAAAAATCAGCCGCATCTTCGCCCTGATAGACAAGTTTCGGCCGCACACCGGAATAGGTCGGACTCAGTTGTTCGAGCCTCAGTTCAGGCCAGTATGTCTGCGCTGATTTCAGAAAGGCGCTCGCGCGACCGGGGTCCACCGCATAATCAAAAGGTGGCGTGCTTCCTTCAAGCAACCACTCGACATCGGGGCCAAGACGACCTGATCCGGAAAGGTCCAGGGTGTAATGGATACCAAGGCTGGCGCTGGTCGGCATGGGATAAATGAGCCGCGTAAAAGGCGGACGTCCCTGTATCGAGAAATACACGCCTTTCGCAAAGTAGGGAGTTGGCAGGCTTCCAGTCTGATGAGGTCCGTCGATGCATCCAGCCAGTTGAGGCGCGCGATGCCCGGCGGCATTGACGACCCATTGTGCCCGCAAACGGGTCTCTTCCTCTCCACCAACAATCAACACAACACCAGACGGCGTTACAGCGCCACGCAAGACTTCACTATTCAGGGCCAGCTGTCCGCCTCTGTCTTCAATTTTGCCAAGCAGGCTGTGGCAGAAACTATGACTGTCGAATATTCCGCTGGTCGGAGACAAAAGGGCGGCGCAGACTTGTTCTGAAAGCTCGGGCTCGAGCACTCTCGCCTCTCTGCCCGAAAGCAGCTCAAGTCCTTCAACCTCGTTGGCCTGGCCTTTCACCTTCAGAGCCGCGAGCGCATCAAGCTCTCCTTCATCCGTCGCGACGACAAGCTTGCCGCAGGCTTTGTGGTCAATGCCGTGTTTTGGCAGCCAGTCATAAAGAAGGTGTCTGCCGCGAACACAAAACCGCGCCTTTTTTGATCCGGTTGGATAATACAAACCCGCATGAATAACTTCAGAGTTTCGAGACGTCGTTTCTGTGGCAATGGCAGAGGCCCGCTCGATGAGCAGGACTTCCCGGCCCTGACGGCTAAGCTGTTCAGCAATTGCGAGCCCCACAACGCCCGCGCCGACAACAACAGTCTCAATTTCCCAGACGGACATGCCGACTCCCAAGAGGTTTCGTTTCAATCCTGCCACAGCATGCGTCAAAATTGCAAAAAATCATGTCTTGCAAAAGAAAACTTCTTTCGCTCTATTGCCCATTCTGGAAAAAGACTTGCAAGACTGCCCATCACAACCGCAGTGTTTGAAGGTCACAACGAAGAAATTCAGTCTTAGAGGGGTAAAAGTTGTCTGTGGAACTGGATCAAATTGATAAAAGCATACTGGAACTGGTTCAGAACGACGCAAGTCTGTCCGTCGCAGACATCGCAGACCGTGTTGGATTGTCTTCTTCCCCATGCTGGCGTCGCATCAAGCGTATGGAAGAACAAGGCGTCATCCAGCGACGCGTCACCGTTCTTGACAGAAGCGCTCTTGGCCTGAACTTCGAAGTGGTCGCCTCGGTCAAGCTTCAGCTGCCCAACCGGGACAATCTGGAGCAGTTCGAGGCCGCTATCGAAGGCTGGCCGGAAGTCGTGGAATGCATGACTGTGACAGGCGCCGTCGACTATATCATCCGGGTTCTGACCACCGATATGCATGCGTATGACGACTTCCTTCGCGACAAGCTTTTGTCGCTCGGATTGGTGTCGGATGTACAGTCGCGGATTATTGTACGCGTCGCCAAACGAACGACGTCGGTGCCATTGTCACTGGTCGACGACCAACTGGGTTGAATCGCCTAATTGCCACCGCTTGATGTGTGGTCTGACACGATCAGCCAGTCATCGCCGAACTTGCGGAAATGGAGCGTGAACAGCCCCCAGGGCTTGTCGGTAGCGCGCTCCAGTTCCCATTTCCCAAAAACCATTGCGTCATCAGCATCACTGATCGTGGTCACCAGATTGGAGAAACTGAGTTTCCCCATTTTCTCCGGTGAATCATAGCTCGTCAGATATCGGTCGAGCGTGGCCTGCCAGCCATAGGTAATATTTCCGCCTGACGCGAACCTCAGATCATCTGACTTCCAGTACCCATCCATAAAGGCCGGAATATCGCCTTCATTCCAGGCAGCCTGCTGGGTCGCCAGCACAGATTCAATGGCGATAGTTTCAGCGCTTTCGTCAAGCGTTGTCGGCACTGCCTGCGATGTTGCGCAACCACTAAATCCGACAACAGAAAGAAGTACCAGACTTCCGATCAAAGACTTCATGTCGTGCTCCCGGCTTCAAACTCTGTAGAGTGTTTCACCGGGAGAGACAGAAAACAAGTCAGCCCGCATCCACCGCGAAACCAACGCCCTGAATGCCGGCACTTCGGGCCTGGTCCACGGCCAGGATGACGAATTTGTTCTTCGCTTGCGGATGCGCCTGAACCAGGACCGACAAATCTGGCGTTTCAGCCAATAACCTCTGTAGACGCGCTTCGACGCCGCCAATGTCAGTCAATACACCATTCACGCGTATCAGTCCGTTATCGTCGATCCGGACGATTGCAGACGGCCCATGGGGTAATGGATCACTCGAATTGGACGATGGCGGCGTCATATCCATGGCGGACTCCTTGAGAAAGGTCATGGTCACCACAAAGAAGACCAGCAGGATAAACACGATATCCAGCATGGGAGTGAGATCTGCTTCAGTTGTTTGCTTACGTGCACGAGAAATCATTTTGTCCTCCATATTATTTTATAACATTACACTTTATTTAATTTGAAATATTGTCAAGTTCGGTGACGGATCTTCGCATCTCGTCCCTACTGCAAAAGCCGCTAAACTGCCGCAGAAGAGCCGTGATTCAGCGGTCAGACTGCCTGCGCGTCGAGAAAGACCCGCGAAGGGGGAAGAAAGAAATGTTTGAGAAGACCAGGTCGAATGTGCTGAAACTCAGCCTGGTTCTGGCACTGGCCGGAACCGGCTACGGCTTTGAACCCGCCAATGCTGCAGACAATCCTGTTCTGGTGTCCAAAAACTATTTTGGTACTGATGGAAAAGCGATCAATCAGTCGCTGGAACTCAAATCTCTCGACATCACCGTGTCAGTGACCGGCGGCTACGCCCAGACGACCGCGCTGGCTGAATTTCACAATCCAACAAATCAGGTTCTGGAAGGCGAATTCAGCTTTGATATGCCCGCTAATGCAAAGCTTGTTGGCTATGGTCTCGATATTAACGGCGAAATCCGCGACGGTGTAATCGTTGAAAAGAAGCAGGCTGAGCGCACCTTCAATGAGCGCATTCGGCGGGGTGTAGACCCCGGCCTTGCTGAAGTGACCGAGACGAATGCATTCTCCACACGCGTTTTTCCCATCTTCGCTGGCGAGACCCGCCAGATCTCGGTGACCTTCGTGACACCAGTCAGCCCGGATGATGCATTTATTCTCCCGCTGGAAAGTCAGGCTCAAACCAAGCGTCTCAGCCTCACGGTTCGCGGTCAGGTCGACCCAATGGGTGTAAGCTTTCCCGGTAATCTCACCCCCGAATGGAATGGTGCCGTGAACGAGGCCAGACTTGTCGCAGAAGACGTTATTCTGAATGGCGAGCTGCGCATCACACCCAACGCAACCTCACCGCTGACAGTCACACGACACTCCAGCGGTCAGCCGTTTCTGAACATCAACATGCCGGCTGATAAAACTGCCCCGGTTGCAGCAGATTCCATTCGTATTTTCTGGGACACGTCCCTGTCTCAAGACATGGAAGATAGTCCGGCGGCCGCTTTTCTGGACAGGGTAGTGTCGACACACCACCCCTTTGCCGTCGAGCTTGTGACCTTCGACAAGGCGGTAACGCGCCGCATGAATGTGCGCCCTGAACCTGACGAGCTGAACTACTTTATTTCTGAACTGAGTTACGATGGCGCCACAAACCTGGAAGCACTCTACGAAACCGAATTCGACCGACCAAATGCAGAGCTTTGCTTTCTGGTGACTGACGGCCGTTTTACCCTTGGTGATGTTCCGAAACAAAAACTCCCCTGCACGCTCCACATCATTGGCACGTCGTCGAGTGCTGATCGACCTGTTCTGAATCGTCTCGCCAAACTTGGCGGAGGTCAGTTCATTGATCTCACCTCTCTTTCGGAAGATGACGCGATGAGCCTGTTGGAACAGGTCACCCGTGTTCCGAAACGGTTGGACATCGACGGTCGAAATCTTCTTGATGATGCCGAATGGGTCCAGTCTGACGGACGCTTTCGTCTCATTGTTCCGGTCGATCCAAATGTTCAGTCTATTCGACTCGACCTTGATGACAGCCAGATCAAATGGTCGCCGGATATGCGCTATGCAGCACGAAATGACGGACCGGGTGCAGACTGGGCTCAGATGCGTCTTACAGCCATGCGCGCCAGTGGCGCAGACCGCGACGAACTCGTTGACTTCAGTCGTCGCTACTCAGTTGTGACTGACGAGACATCGCTCCTGGTTCTCGAAACCATGCTGGACTATGTCGAGGCACGAATTCCACTTCCTGACATCGGCTTCTCCAAGGAGGAACGCCGACGTTACACCGATATGATCCAGTCAGAAGAGCGCCAGATAGAACAGGAAACAGCATCACGACTGAACAGGGTCGCGTCTTTGTGGCGGACACAGGAAGACTGGTATAGTGGAAAGCTGAATGCGGATCGCGACGACGCCTCGTCTGATCGCAGAATGTTTGAGAGTCAGGTCGATGAAAGTGCCGTGCCGCCTCCTCCTCCACCACCACCTCCTCCTCCTCCGCCGCCTCCGCTTTATCAGATAGCGCCTGAAGAGCCCCTCGCAGAAGAAAGGCAGGAATCCATCGTCGTCACAGGCTCTCGCCTGGAAGGATCTGCTTCAGCGCCTTCTGCAGCCTTTTCAAACAGAGACGACGCGGATTCTTCTGAACCACAAGATTACCCTTCAACCGCGTTGCAGGATATCTCAATTGTAACCTGGTCGCCTGATCGTCCATATTTGGAAACTGCATCAGGGCTATGCGGCAAGGACCTTTATGCTCACTACATGGATCAGCGCGAAGACCACGGCCTTCTGCCGAGTTACTATCTCGAAATGGCTGATCTGTTTTTCCGCTGTGGCGATAAGGAAACAGCCATCAACTTGGCTCTTACAGCGCTCGAACTCTCAGTTTCAGACGATGACACTCGTACGGCTACAGCCTTCAGACTACAACGCTTTGGCGAGGCGGCACTCGCTGCAGATTTGTTCAGAACCGTTGTGGAAAATGACGGCACACGACCACAGCCCTACCGCAATCTGGCGCTGTCGCTGGTCGACCAAGCGGCACAGGCAGATCTGTCCAAGTCAGACAGAACTGACCTTCTGAAAGAAGCCCTCAGCCTTCTGAACCACGTCATCGCCACCCCATGGGATAGCAAGTTCACTGGGATTGAAGTCGTCTCGGTTTTCGAAGCAAATGGGGTTCGCAGACAACTTGAAACCCTCGGTGTTTCAGAGGATCTCGCTTCCGACGACTTGCAGGCTGATATGCCGGTCGATCTGCGTATCGTTGTGAATTGGAACGTCGATGAAACCGACATGGATCTCTGGGTACGTGAACCCGGCGGTGAAATCGCCAAGTACAATAATCCCTACACAGAGATCGGCGGGCGTCTTTCGAACGACATGACACAAGGCTATGGCCCGGAGGAGTATCTCCTGAAGGATGCGCCAGACGGTGTCTATGAAATCTACATGGATTATTTTTCCAGCGACATTGTAAACCCGAACGGAGCAGTCGCCATTCAGGCTGAGATTTGGCGCAACTACGGAACACCCGCAGCAAACGTCCAGCGCGTGGAACTCGAATTCACCGATGACGAGGCTGATGAGTATCTGATCGCGACAATTCGGATCGGCGATTAAATCGACTTCATGAAACGGAATTCACGGGAAGTTTTTCAAGTCTCGCCTTAGCATCATGACATGTGGGCGATGGGCAGAGACTTGATGGACAGATGGCGCTGGCCTGTTTCGGGCACAGTCGGCGTCCATCTGGTGCTCGCGTCTTTCATACTTCTCAACACGCAAGAACCGCAACGGTCCGAAATAGTGGTCGATCTGGATCTGTCGCTCCTCGAGCCACCAACACCTGAGCCTGGGCCTGAGCCTGAGCCTGAGCCTGAGCCTGAGCCTGAGCCTGAGCCTGAGCCTGAGCCTGAGCCTGAGCCTGAGCCTGACGATGGGGTCAGTGATTCGGCGCACCTTCCAGAAGCAGATACGCAGTCACCACAACAGGGCTCACAGCCGTCAGACGACAGTTCGCCGACGACGCCTGCCGAACCGTCGTCACTGCCACCGGCTGAGGAAGATTTTGGCCTGAGCGAGACGGGAGACTGGATCATCCGAAATCCGATTACCGGCCTTCCCGACGCAGCTGCGGGTGATCCAACGCAACAGGCGCTGCGCGCCATTCGCTGTGCAAAGCTTTCAAGCCAGATGCAGCCAGACCCTGAATGCGCTTTGAAAGGCGAGAACGGCCTGCCGGAGCAATTCGCAATGACGGCGCCAGACTATCAAACGGGGCCTGAACTCGGCGCCAATCCTTTCGCCACCAGTCTCGATAAACTTGCGCTCAGGCAATACCAGGATCGATCCACCACCTATAGCCAATATGCCCCGAATGCCTCTGACCACCAGCATTCGAACCCATTTTTCAGCGCCCAGAACTCAGCGGAGCGAGACCTGACCGGACGGGTGACAGCGGAACCTGATCCGGTCTGGGGAGACTAAGTCTCCTGTGGTTTTGTGTCGTCAGATTGTTTCGCACTTTCGACCAGTTTGAGGACATCTTTAGCGGCCAATGATAGGGGCTTTTGAAACGGGTGAAACTGCCACGCAATCATCCCACCGAAAAGCAGCATGACCGCGATCGGCGCTCCTCCCCGTTCAAGACTGACGTTCTTGTCCATTGCGAGGGCGACCATCGGAATCGCGACCGCAAAAAGCAAACAGATCACGCCGATCGAGAACATGGCCCACAGCGATGACTTGCGTTGTCCAAGATGGATCTCAACATCCGGCCTGTGGGTTCCGAGCGCCGTCAGACATGCCCCCAATATCTTGAAGAACGAGTCCATTTCCGGATCATACCCATGGGCGGGCGAAGTGAGATGAATTTTCATGAGCCGACCGTCTGAACCCTTAAGGTCGATTCCCTGAAACGCATGCTGTTTGACACCCATGGCCCAATAGCGGGCCGATTGAACCGCTGACCAGGCCAGAGAGTCAGACCGACCGGGTGACGCAACGGTGATCCCCTCATCGCTTACCGTCACAGTTTTGCGGTCTGCGAGCAAAGCCGGTTTATAGGTGAATGTTTCGTCCATGCGCTCCCCCTTTTCGCGTCAGTTCGAGAGGTCGGTCCACATCTCGTAGGCGCTTTTTGTAACTGGTGGTTTGAACGGGTTGTAGTTGATCATCAGTGTTGCGGAGATTGCAAATCCCGCGAACAGCGCCGGAAGTCCCGTTGCGAAATCATCAGGAACCATCAAGATTCCAACCACCGTCAATGCGATAAAAACGAGAAGCAAAAGAACGCCGCAAAGGAAAAAAATCCATTTGAACAATTTTGGCTGCTCAAGACTGACAACCAGGTCCGGTCGCTTTTGTGAGAGCCATTTGAAACACTCGAGAACCAGCTCGGCAAACGCGATATCGCTGTCTTCGATGTCCGCTTCATTTGGGTCATTGCGAAACAATCGGAGGGTTTCGCCGGACGTTGATCTGAAATGGAGTTCCATCCCGGCTCCGTAGCGACCGCGCCCTTCCAGATACCGAACCGCCTCGATCTCATCCCAGCCCATGGACGCCTCGTCCGTGCGTTTCTGACGGTGAATTCCGTCATCGGACAAAGTCACTATGGTGTCACCCCCGATGAGGGCCGGTTTATAGGTGTGAGACGTTTCCATTTGATAATGTTAACACGAAACGCCGAACCGCCATCTCCCCCGAACCGAGGAGAAAGAGATCAGACCTCCGAGGTCGCCTCTTCATAGGCTTCAGACGCTTCGAGCCATTCCATCTCAGCCGTTTCCGCTGCCTCAACCTGCTCAGCACGCGCTTTCATAAGCGATTGCATGTCCGCGGAAGAGAGCCCCGGCGCGACAAGTTTTTCGTCGATTTCAGAGACTTTCTTCTGAGCCGCCTCGAGCCGCTTTTCAGCAGCATCTGCCTTTTTCTTGAGTGGCGCAGCAGCCTTGCGCGCCTCAGCGGCCTTCTGCCGATCCGCAGCCTTGTCGACCTTAGCGAATGGCTTGGGCGCTTCTTCCTTCACCTGAGGCTTGGGATCGTTCTTCGACTTGTCACGATCAGCCGACATGACGAGTTTCTTATAGTCATTCAGATCGCCATCATATTCTTTCGCGCGACCATCCTTCACCAGCCAGAGCTGGTCTGCCGTTCCTTCAGCCAGATAAACATCGTGGGTGATCAATAGCACTGCGCCGCGATAGTCATTCAGCGCATAGATGAGCGCTTCACGGCTATCAATATCGAGGTGAGAGGTCGGCTCGTCGAGGATCAGGATGTGCGGATCTTCCATAGCCATGAGGCCCATGAGAAGGCGCACCTTCTCGCCACCTGAAAGCTTCTCGACCTTCGTCTCGACCTTCTCGACCGGGAACCCGATCTGGGCGCACTTGGCGCGGACCTTGGCCGGCAACGTATCCTTCGGCATGGCGCGCCGAATATGATCGAAAACGGTCTCTCCCGGATTCAGCTCATCCATCTGATCCTGGCTGAAATAGCCGATCTTGATGGAGCCCGGCGCCTTGCGCTCACCCGCCATCATCGGCAGGCGATTTGCGATGGATTTGACGAGCGTGGTCTTGCCCTGCCCGTTTGTACCGACAATGGCGATGCGATCGTCCGGATCAACGCGCAGATCGACGTCGCGCAGGATGATCGCGTTTTCTCCATAGCCGAGTTCAGCGTCCCGCAGTTCGAGAAGCGGCGGTGCAAGTTGCGCTTCTGGCGCGGAGAAGTGAAATGGCACTGTCCGCTCCGAGACTGGGATGGCGATATCCTTCATCCGCTCAATCATCTTGATACGCGATTGAGCCTGCGTCGCTTTTGAGGCCTTGGCGCGGAACCGATCGACGAAGCTCTGCAGATGCGCGCGTTCCGCATCCTGCTTCTTCTTCATGGATTCCAGCTGAGACAATCTGATCGCGCGCATGCGGAGATAGTCGTCATATCCGCCTGCGGTCAGCTCCAGCTTTTTATGCTCCAGCGCCAGTGTGTGCGTGACGCAAGCGTTCAGCATTTCGCGGTCATGGCTGACGAGGATCACCGTATTCGGATAGGCGCGCAGATAACCTTCCAGCCAGGCAGCGCCCTCAAGGTCCAGATAGTTGGTCGGCTCATCGAGCAGCAGCACGTCAGGTTGGGCGAACAGAACGCCCGCAATAGCTGCGCGCATGCGCCAGCCGCCAGAGAACTCCCTTGTCGGGCGGTAGAGGTCTTCCGGCATGAAGCCGAGCCCCATCAACACCTCACTGGCGCGTGCCTCGCCTGACCAGGCATCGATATCCAGAAGGCGTTCGTGAATGGCCGCAATCCGGTCTGGATCTGTCGCCGTCTCACTCTCCTGCATCAGTGCATGACGTTCCGCATCAGCCGCCAGCACCACGTCCAGAATGGTGTCGTCGCTGGCGGCGACTTCCTGAGCAACCCACCCCAGCGTCGCGCCTTCATTGAAGCGGATGGACGTATCTCTGTCGCGCGTCTGGTGGGCGTCCTTGATCAACCCCAATAACGTGGACTTGCCCGTACCATTGCGCCCGACAAGCCCCACTTTCCAGCCTTTGGCCAGCTGGGCAGAAGCGTCTTCGAACAGGGTACGAGTCCCGAAGGCGAAAGTGAGTTCAGTGATAGTTAGCATAACGCCCGCTTGTGCAGCGGGCGCAGGCAAAACTCAACAGCGATTTCAGGCTGGATGACCCGATTGGGCAAAGAATTCGCAGATCTGGTCAGCCGTATCCGGAATGAAGTGATAAGCGTCAGGTCGATAGTCGAGCGTGATCTGTGGTGCGTGGCCCTCGATCCGGCGTTTGGTGTCTTGCGAATTGACCAGCACATCCTTACCGCCGGCGATGACGAGTACCGGCATGGAAAGCCCCGCGAGCTCAGTGTCAGACAGCTGCGGTATCTTCACGATCCGCCCACGAAAATTGTCCATGACCAGATTTTGGAACAACAGAAATTTCGCCAGAAGCGGATCATCGGTGCTGGCTGGCATCACATTCGGACCCATCACCATCTCTCGCAATTTCATCGAGCCCTTTTTGCCCATAAACAATAGCGGCCACGCCTTCAGCAGCAGATTGCCCTGTTTGCCAATCCCCGCAGGCGCAATCGCGGCCAGTGCCTCAACCCGATCCGGTCGACGATTGGCATAATCAAGCGCCAGCCATCCGCCGAGCGAAAGGCCAACAAACCTGGCACGCTCGACCCCCAGTCCCGATAGAACATCATCCAGCCAGAGCGCATGCGCGTCGCTATCAAGCGGCAACCGGACTGGCGCAGACAACCCCGGCTCGCCGATCATGTCGATGGCATAACATCGAAAATCTTGTGCATACCGTTCAGCATTGCCCATCCAGCTCGCGCCATTGGCAACTGACCCATGACACAAGACAAGCGGCGGCGCGTCTTCCGGCCCGAAAACCAGCACATGCGTCTCGCCTTCGCGCGTCTCAATCATGCGGCGGTCGAGCGGTACAGGCCAGCGTTTGAGCAGCTTCTCATAGCTTGCAAGCACCTGATCCCGCCCCGCATCCGATTTGAAGAAATGAGACGTCTTCATCTGTCGCTCTCGCTTTGGCGCTTACGCACCCTCTGATTGCTCGCTTGCTTCACTTTCCGGCAATGACGGCAAGATCCACAAAAGCAAAAGCCCAGCGAGTTCGATCACCGTGGCCGACAGGGCCACAGGGAACAACCCCTGCTCGACCACAGGCGCAAGCAGAGCCGTTCCGCCTGAGGCGGTCGCAAATATCGACAGCACAACAAGTGAGGATCCTCGATCATCCTGCCCGTCAGCAGCGATCACAGCACGCAAAAATCCTGGCGGGCCGCGAAGCCCAAGTCCGATATTGAATGGAATGAACAAAAGGATGACCCAAACGGGTTCAGGCATGCCGGCCAGGGCATACACGACCATGCCAGAAACACTGATGGTGCTGAGTAATGTCCCAGTCCAGATCAATCTTTCTGCGCCGAAACGGTTTACCAGCCATCCTGCAGTGTTCGATGCAATGAAGAAGCTCGCTACGCCACAAACCTGCATGGTGATAAAGTCGCGCAACCCACCGCCCAAGCCGCGCTCGAACATGACGGGCGCACAGAAAACGAACATGATGAGCCCGCCCACGCAGAACGCCTGAGACAGCGCATATCTGAGAAACACCGGCGACCGCATGAGCTGAAGATAGCTGCCTTTGGGCTCCGCTTTCGTCTGCCGGTGCGGCCAGGACGGCAACAGCACAAGGCTCGCCGCCAAGAGCAAGCCCATGCCACCCAGAATGCTGAATGACAGCGTCCATCCACCAATCGATAACAAACCTGCTCCAGCGATCGGGCCAAGCGCAGGCGCGAGAGCCTCCAGACTCCCCAGGAGGCCAATCGCCTTGGTGGACCCCGCCTCTGAAAACATTTGCCGGATTATCCCTGGTCCAATCACAGCCGGAACCATCGAGAAAAAGCCTTGCAAAAACCGCAAGCCGATCAGCTGCCAGATGTTGTCGACCAGAATACAAGCCAGAGACACCAATCCGAAGATCAGCATTGTAACCATCAGAAGTCGCCGGCGATCGAACCGCCAGCTGACGGCCCCGAAGATCAGCAGTCCTGCTGCTCCGCCAGCAATAAAACTCGCCAGAACAAACTGCCCTTCCTCAACGCCGCCACCCAGAATATCCGGCAAAGTGGGGATTGCGGGCAGAACCAGATCCGTCGCCAGAAAGGCACACAAAGACCCGGCCAGAATCAGGCCGCAAATCAAACTTCTCACAGAGGAGCTGGTGCTCTGGGTCATAACGTCAATTCAAATTCTGGCGATGAAGGACACCACAAATTGTAGCGGGATTCGCGCGCTTCTATGCACTATTGAGATCAGACAGAAAACCCGAAAATAGTGGATTTTAAGCACGTCAGAAATCTATCGGCGGCCCGCTGAATTTGTTCAGTTCCCACCAATTTTTGCTATTCTCACGTTGAAATTTCTCGTTATAGTCCACTCCTGTCAGATAATATCTGGCGACAAGAACAATAAAAAAGTGCTTTGAGTATCGCGGGGAAACACATGGGCAAGTTTGTCGATTTCGATCAATTGTTGATCGAGCGTGAAACGCATTCCGGGATTTTTGCAACCAGCCGAGCCCAACAAGTATCCGCGCCGGTTTCAGGCCGCGAAGCGTTCAGCAAACCAGTGTTGGAGCCGCTCAAATCAAGCGAAGCCAGCTGGATTAGCACCAGCCTTAACTTTTCAGTCCCACGCGATCAGAACAGAATTCTGATCGATATTCCAGGCGACACGACCACCACCGCCGTCATCACTCAGGACGGTACGCATATTTACGAAACGCTTGAATTAAATGGCGACCATGACTGGTTCAGCTTCACCGCAAACGCAGGCGACGAATTCAGCTTCAATATCGCCACTCCATATTACAGACAGGTTGAATTTGCTCTTCTCGATGATCAGGGCAACCTCGTTGATGTGTCCGTGGCGATCTACCCGGACCGTCAGCAGCTGGTTTATACCTTCACGACATCGGGCACCTATTACATCGACGTCTACAGCGTTAATCAGAGCGTCAGTGATTACGAACTTTCGTCATTTTCGCTGAACAATGATATCCCGGACGATGCCTCATCAACTGCGACGATCACGATGGGTCAAACCATCGATGACACACTGGATTATCGCGGCGATGCAGACTGGTATGCGTTCACAGTCGCAGCTGGCGATGAGGTCCGCTTTTTTGCCGACACGCCCCTGAACGATGATTTCAACCCGGACCTCAATTGGACATCGCTCGAGATTTACGACTCCCTCGGCAATCTGATTACCGATGACTATGATCACCTCTATGATGGTGAAGCGCTCATCTCTTATGCCTTCACCAACGCCGGAACCTATTTCGTCAGCATGGGCTCGCTGTCCTACGCGGCCGATCAGGTTGGGCACTATTCACTGACCGCAAGCCTCGTCACGCCAGATCTGCATGGCGATGACTTTGCAAGTGCGACACCGCTCACGCTGGATGGTCCTGCAATCTATGGAGAGCGCAATAGCGAGGCCGACACGGATTTCTTTAGCTTTGAAATCACCGAGGTCGGACAGGAAATGGAACTTCGGTTCATTCTGCCTGACAACTTCTCCGGAAATCTCGAATTCAGCGTCTATGACTCGTTCGGAAATCACATCCAAGGCCGCTTCAACCAGCAGGATTATGACGGCCCCTTCATCGATCAGAACCACATTCTGTTCGAGAATCTCGGCACGTATTATGTCGAGGTCAAACCCGCCACACAGGGGCAGAGTTATGAGATCGAGCTCTTCTCCAAATCCGACGATGTGCCGGATGATGCCACCACTACAGCTGTCTTTCCATGGCAGGGGACGATTTCAGGCCATTTCGACTCGCAGGACGATCTGGACGTCTATCATTTCCATGCGAACCAGGCGGGCGCGGTCGAGTTTACGATGGAAAACTTACTCCCCGTCGGCGTCGTTCGCAGCTACTGGTTCATCGGGATCTATGACGAATTTGGATACCTGATTGATTATGACTACGCCGACAGCACCACGAAAAACTTCGTACATGATTTCGCTTATGCTGGTGACTATTATTTCGCAATCGGAATGACCAATGCTTATTTCGGCGGACCGAAGCATAACTACACAGTTCACGCACAGTCAGTTGCGGACGATCACCGCAACACGATTTTCCTGACTCAAAGCAATCTGTATTACGATACAGTCACTCAAGCGACTCTCAACTATAAGAATGATCTAGACGTTTTTACGTTCGACGGAACAGCTGGCGATGCAATCAGAATTACGGCGACAACAGCTGTTGTCGACCTTGAACGCCCGAGTTTTCTGATCCTCAGTCCAAGCGGCCGTGAAATCAATCCGTTCAACACGCGCCAGGCCTATGAGGAACTCGAAGAAACCGGCACCTACTTCGTCATCGCCTATGACGACTGGGGTACTGAGACCGGGGACTACTGGCTCGAAATTGAAACGGCTGTCGATGATTATTCGCTCGCCAATCCGGGTTCGTTCAATGCCAATGGCCGTGCTTTCGGCAATTTCCATTCCGTGACTGCACTCGCTGACGATGGTTTTGTCGACAGAGACACGGACTATTTCACATTCGAAGTCCAGGCAGGGGAAACCTGGACGATTCGCGCAAATGGTGGCCTGGAGATCATCGGAAACATCCAATATCCGATCTTTGACGGCTTTCTTGGCTGGAATTTCTTCTACAAGGATGATCAGTCCTTTGCCACTCACACGTTCTCCCAATCCGGGACCTACTACATTCCGGTCGCGTCTGACGGCACCTTCGGTGATTATACTCTGCGTCTGGAGCAAGGCACCGATGACTACGTCAACGACTGGCAGCTCTATCTAAGCGATTATCAACTAGGCTATCTGACGCGCGATCACTATCTCGCCGACCCGACCAATCCTGTGGACCCGGTGTTTACGATCCTGCCGCTCAACGGCACAATCAGCGGACAAATGGATTACAAAACCGATATCGACGTCTTTGCGATTGTGATCGACAAAGCAACAAACGTCGTGTTCGAAATCGACAACGCGCCGCAGGTCGAGGGATCCTTCAGCATTGATGTTTCCGCTGATTACCTGGGGCAATCCATGCCTGTGGGCGGTAGCGATGACATCTCACACTATTTCGCCAATCCCGGTATTTATTTTGTGCAGGTCAGCTTCTGGGAAAGCCACTGGAACCCGAGCGATGATCATAGCTACACGCTGACGATGAGCACGACACCACCCGACGATTTGCCGGGCGATGTAAGCACCCCGGCAGAATTGACCGTTGATGGCGCGCCAATCACGCTTTCCTTCAATGGTGACTATGACAGTGATTGGTTCGCAGTCGAACTCGAAGCGGGTCAAAGCTATCGCATCTATGAAGATGGCGGATATGGTCCGTTCTCCTCCTCAGGATATGTCGCGATCTATGATGGTGACGGGAACCAGATTTTCACAGAACTGAACACCGGCGATACACTGAACGGTGACCTCAGGTTTACGGCACATGAGACCGGAACCTATTTCGTCGAAGCCCAGCACCAGAACCTCGGCTATCACAGCGGCGACCTGCTCTCCATCGAGACCATCGATCCAATCAGCGTACTTCCTGCGATCGACGAGATCTGGACCGGCTATTCGTCGCCAACCATCAAAGTCTATTTTGCTCAGGATGGCGAAACGCATACGGGTTTCCCTGCGCTTGATGTCAGGATGACTGCGGAATCGATTGGCTGGACCACCAGCCAGCAAACACAGGCCATGCAGGTTATCGGGCAAATTGAGTCCTATATCGATGTCAGCTTCGAAGTGGTCGAGTATCCTTACGAGGCTGATCTGGTTCTCGTCCTCACAGATGATCCGAGCTATCGGCACTTCTTCTTCAATAATGTCGCCTCCACAAATCCGCACGTCGTTGGCTTTTCGACAACACATCCTGACTGGACGGATACCAGTATCAAACCAGGCGGCGCAGCAGGCGCTATCATAACCGCTGGCGTCGCGGAGTCGCTCGGCCTGACGCCAACACACGTCACGCGTATCAACACTGGAGAAGACTATCAGGCGACCCGCATGGAAGGCGTGTTCTCTGAATATGATCTCGGCGCCTGGGATCTGAACCAGTCAATCTTCACGACCCAGTCCTCAAATCTTGGCTGGGTGACGTCGCCCTTTGGTGGACCTCCACGCCAGCTCTATGGCTTTAACAAAAGCCTTGGCGCACTCGACATCGCTGTGCTTCAGCAAAAATATGGCAGCGTCGCCAATGCGACCGGCAATACCACCTACACCCTGCCGCAGACCAATGCCGGACTTCAGGGCTGGGAAGCCATCTGGGATACAGCAGGCATCGATGAGATCGTCTATGATGGCAGCGCGGATGCTGTGATCGATCTGCGCGCCGCAACGCTCGTCTATAACCAAGGCGGCGGCGGATACATCTCCTGGGTGGACGGTGTCCATGCAGGGTTCACCATCGCAGCGGGCGTCGATATCGAGAACGGGCGGTCCGGTGCCGGTAATGATCGCCTGAACGGCAACGCACTTGCCAATATTCTGATCGGTCGCGCTGGCGATGATGTGATCGAAGGCGGCGATGGAGCTGATGATCTGCGCGGCGGCGCAGGCATGGACACTGTCAGCTACGCAACATCTGACGCCGCCGTCAGCGTGATTCTCAACACATTGACGGTTTCCGGCGGTCATGCAGATGGCGACACAATTTCCAGCTTTGAAAACATTATCGGAAGCGCCTTCGGTGATTACCTGGCAGGCACGGCATTTACTGACAACTATATCGTCGGCGGCGGCGGCCTGGATCGTATATTTGGTCTCTCGGGTAACGACACACTGATCGGCGGCAGCGTTGAAGACCGCATTCAGGGCAATATTGGTAATGATGTGATCTATGGCCATGCTGGCCCGGATATTCTCCGCGGTGACGAAGGCGATGACTATATCAATGCTGGTGACGGCGCTGACCGGGCGTTTGGTGGCGACGGGGATGACACCGTCGAGGGCGGCGCCGGGGCCGACACGCTTCAGGGCAATGCTGGTTATGACACGCTCAGCTATGCAGACTCCAATGCAGGCGTCACCATCAACCTTCTTGCCTCAACAACGACTGGCGGGCATGCGGCCGGTGACGTGATCAGCGGATTTGAGGCCCTGATCGGCAGTGACTTCAATGATAGTTTGCGCGGTAATGCCGGTGACAATGAGATTGAGGGCGGCCTCGGCGATGATCGCCTGTTCGGAGAAGACGGCGACGATGTTTTGACGTCCGTCAGCGGCAACAACATCATGCAGGGCAATGATGGAAACGACATCCTGCTCGGCGGTCTTGGCGATGACCGTCTGCTGGGCGGCTTTGGCGAAGACGAACTTCGCGGCGGCGATGGCGATGACCGCATGAGAGGTGATCAGCAGAACGACATCCTCTACGGTGATCGCGGTCGGGATTTTGCCAATGGAGGGCCAGGCGACGACTTCATTTATGGCGGGTTCAACGAAGACAATCTTGTCGGCGCAGCTGGCAATGATGTCCTCTACGGCGATGAGCACAACGACAAGCTCAATGGCGGTACAGGTGACGACTCGCTGCGTGGCGGCGCAGGAAGCGACAGGCTTCTTGGCCTTGCGGGGCGCGACATCCTGATTGGCGGCACGGGTGCCGATATCATGACGGGTGGTGATGACAATGACATTTTCGTCTTCGCGTTATCTGGCGACACGCGCAGAAATGCTGGCGCAGATCATATTACCGACTTCGAGTTCGGAGATCGCATCCGCATCAACTCACACGACTTTATCGGCACCGGGGCGTTCACCGGTTCAGGCGTTGCTGAAGTCAGATACGAAAGCAATGGCAGTGGCGCTCTTATCCAGATCGATGCGGATGGTGACGGCGTGGCCGATGGCGACATTGTCATTGATAATGGCACGACCTGGACGTTCGACTCCAATGGCGTGGATCTCTGGGCGATCTGATCGCTAGAAACAAAACCGCCCGGAAGACAGAACACTTCCGGGCGATTTGTCTTTTCTGTGTTTCAGGAACTTAGCTGGCTAACAGCATGGACCGGTCCTTGACCTTGTCTGCCGCGAGACGGATCCGTTCGGTAGATGCCGCCACGCCTTCAAAACTGCTTGCAATCTGGTTCACTGCCGTGCTGGCAGATTGCATGTTCGTCGAAATGTCCTGAGTGACGGTCGCCTGTTCTTCAACAGCACCCGAGATCGTCAAAGAAATCGTGTTGAACTCTTCAATGACGGCCTCAACCAGTCCAATGGCTTCGGTCGCACCCGACGTCGCTGATTGAACGTCTGAAATCTGCGCAGAGATCTCCTCAGTCGCTTTCGCGGACTGTCCTGCCAAGGCCTTTACCTCACTCGCGACGACCGCAAACCCTTTGCCGGCCTCACCGGCACGTGCAGCTTCAATAGTCGCATTGAGGGCCAGAAGGTTGGTCTGTGCGGCAATGTCAGAAATCAATTTCACGACATTGGTAATCTGGTCCGCAGACCCGGTGAGACGTTGCATGTACTGAGCCGCCGAGCGGGACTTCTCGACCGCATCATTCGCGATTGCACTGGCGCGCGTGACCCGCTCAGATATTTCGCTGACCGACCCGGCCATTTGCGAAGACCCAGCAGCAACACTCTCCACATTGGCATTGGTTTCGCCGGATGATGCCGCAGCTTGCTGCGCCTGAGCGGCCAGGCTTGTCACTTCTTCCTGGATATCTGTCAGATCATTATCGATCTCTCGAGAAGTTTCGGCGCGCCGTTCTCGGTCCTTGACCATCGCGGTAATGTCAGTCGCAAACTTGATAACGCCCTGAGGCTTGCCTTCAGCATCCAGGATTGGGTTGTAAGTCGCCTGAATATAGACGTCCCGGCCGCCCTTGCCGATGCGATGGTATTCAGCAGACTGATACTTTCCATCGCGAAGTTCGGCCCAGAACCGATCATATTCTGGCCCACGGTCCTGTTCAGACACGAACATGGAATGGTGTCGCCCCCGGATCTCGTCCATGGTGTAACCGACAGCTTTACAGAAATTCTCATTCGCCAGAAGAATTGTCCCATCCAGATCAAACTGAATGACCGCCTGCGAACGATTGATCGCATCGGTTTGAGCTCTACTGGCCGCAGCCGTCATTTTCGTTCTGGTGATATCGGTAGCGACCTTCATCACAGACAAAACCCGGGATGAATTTGGCGCAAAAACAGGCATGTAAGATGCGGACAACCAGATCGTGTTGTCGGACTTTCCGACACGAAGAAATTCGCCTGATTTCGCCTCGCCGGAAGCAAGCTCTGACCAAAATGCCCTGTAAGCGAGGCTTGCCCGCTCATCCTCTCTGACAAACATCGAATGATGCTGGCCGACGACTTCGTCGAGCGCATAGCCGACGACCGCCAGAAAGTTTTCATTCGCACTGGTAATCACACCATCCGGCGTGAATTCGATTACAGCCTGAGACCTGGTGAGGGCCTTAAATTTCTCACCAATGTCTGCCCGGCCGCTCTTGATGAACGAGACCATTATATTTCCTTTGAGCAAACAGTTACGGGTGATGAAAATCTATTCAAATCGTTAACAAGAAAACGCATGAGTTTCCGTCAATTTTACCGATCTCCCTCCGCGAAATGTCGCACCCATCAAGAGAATTTCTCTGAGAGCGTCACCTTGGTTCGATCAAATCCCAAAGATTTCCGAAAGGGTCCCGGAAAACCGTCACGCGGCCATACGGCTCTTCCCTGACAGGACGTGCAAACTCGCAGCCGGCCTGTTTCAGGGCATCATATTCTCGATTGAAATCGTCCGTGTGAAGGAAAAAACCGACCCGGCCGCCGGTCTGATTTCCAATTGCTGACGCCTGCACCGCGCCTTTCGCTTTCGCAAGCAAAAGTCCTGTTTCAGCGCCCGGAGGAGCAACTCGTACCCAGCGCTTGCCCTCCCCAAGGTCAGTGTCTTCGAGAAGCTCGAACCTAAGCACTTCGCAATAGAACGAAATGGCCGGGTCATACTCGGGCACGACAAGGGTCACGTGAGCGATTCTGCTTGGCATAGGTCAGCTCCAGTCCGGCAGCTCGTGGATATGTCCTGTAAAGCTCAACGCTTCCCCGCCAAAAGCGACCTTGGTCGGTGGAAACATCTCGGGCGCTTCGAGAGATGCCGTGTAGAGATCAATCTGATCCGTCCGCGTGCGGCTGAGATAGGCCAGCTGCGACCCGCATTTTCCGCAGAATAGCCGATCAGCCTTTTCTGAATGTTGATAGGTCAGTGGCGGCGCGCCTGCCCAGGTCACCTTTTCCCTTGGAAATCCAACAAATGCCGTCAGAGGAGACGACGTCGCGCGCCGGCAACTCTCGCAGTGACAGACGGCTGACCAAAGTGGTTCGCCCTCGGCCTCAAACGTCACAGCCCCACAAAGGCAATGTCCTCTGGTCAATTCCATCTCCTTCAGGCTTTCCGTTTCAGAAACTTCAGCCCCGACCAGTCGGCATCCACTGCGCAGACTTTCACATCCACCCAGCCGGTCGGAAGTATGATTGTGCGGAGATCGTCTTCAGTCAGATCCACAAACAGTTTTGACGACTTCTTCGGCCAGCTCACCCAAAGCATGCCGCCAGATGCGAGCTGAGATAAAGCCAGTCCGACCGATGCGGTGAGGTCTGCCCTGGTGCCACAAAACAGATGGACGATCTCCGCCGGGCCGGTGGTGACATAGTCGACGCCTTGGGCTCCGCTAATGAGATCAGAATAATGAGCAGGCGGATTCATGGGCAGCACGCGCATACCGGGCTTCATGCCCAATTTCTGGAAGAGCGGTTTTCCCGAATATCCGTGCGCTTGTGGCATTCACCCTCCCCGGTTTAGCCTTTAGAGACCCTCTGCCACCTCAGCGATGATTTCAAGCGACCTGAAGCGTTTCGCTGTATCCCAGGTGTCAGTCGCTATGATCAACTCATCGGCCTGCGTTCGCGCCTTGAACGCCTGAAGACCTTCGCGAACTGTTTCCGGACAACCGACAACGGAACATTCCATCATGGTTTGCGCCTGCGCCTTTTCGCGAGGCGACCAATATTCATCTATATTTTCAATGGGCGGCTTCATTTCATAGCGCTGCCCCCGAAAAAGGTCGGCGACCGACATTTTCGATGACGATGACAGGAAGTCTGCTTCCTCGTCAGTTTCCGCAGCAACAATGGACAGCGCCGCCATCGCATAGGGCTCCGACAGCTGCTCAGAGGGTTTGAACCGTTCCCGATAAAGCTTCAGAGCAACATCAAGCGCTTGTGGCGCAAAGTGAGACGCAAAAGCATAAGGCAGGCCAAGCTCAGCGGCGAGCTGCGCGCCGAACAGACTGGACCCAAGAATCCAGATCGGCACATTCGTACCCGAACCCGGAACGGCTTCGAGTTTCTGGCCCTCCTGCGTCTCTCCTAGAAATGACTGCAGTTCCAAAACATCCTGCGGGAAACGTTCTGCGCTCATGTGATCGCGGCGCAGCGCCCGGGCCAGCGTTCCGCCATCTGTGCCTGGTGCGCGGCCAAGCCCCAGGTCAATTCGACCGGGAAAGAGCTCAGCTAATGTCCCGAACTGCTCGGCAATGACGTAAGGCGTATGGTTTGGCAACATGACACCGCCAGCGCCGACGCGAATGCGCGAAGTCGCCGCCGCGATATGGCCGATCACAACAGGTGTCGCGGCCGTCACAATAGCAGGCATGTTGTGGTGCTCGGCCACCCATAGGCGCTCAAAGCCAAGCCGTTCTGCATGAATACCGAGATCGCGGGCATGCATGAGAGCATCGCGCCGCGTGGAGCCCTGACGTACACGGCCAAGCTCTAGAAGAGAGAGTTTTGTCATTCCGGAAATATGGAACTGCGAGGGTTCGAATGAAAGCCGGAACTCAGAAAGTCGCTCTAAACCGTCAGATCAGCAAACGTTACACATGGTTGAAATGTCATCAGATCCAGATGGAACTCAATCAATGCCTTGCGGATAAATTCTGTCACGCTGCGCGCGCTCGAACTGACGGTCCGCCCTGTCTAAACGCGCCTGTTCAGCGGTTGTCGCTTCAGCGCTGTCCGCGACCTGAACGGAACTGGAGGACGTTGATGCGCACGCGACAAGAAAGAGTGATCCGAGTACAATTGCTGCAGATGCCTTGAAGATCGACATGTTCTGTCCTCCTTTTTCTGAACAGAGGATAACTCGAAACCGGCGTAAAATCAAATCAGGGTTGTATGAGTAACGAACAGCCTTCAGGACCAGTATTGATTGATCTTGTCTTGCCAGTCGAGCGGCTTTGGCTGCGCAGTCGGCCATTTCAGGTCCTGCATCTCCAGCATTTTTTGATAGGCTGGTCGCGCACGGGTTAAGTCGACAATTCGCGCGATATTGGGCCAAAGCCACATGGGCTGGCCAAGGCTGCGCGTCCAACGCGCAAACTCGGTCAGATAAATGTCCAGCGCAGAAAAACCTGATGGCAGGAAACTCTCCTGAGAAAGGTTGGCGTCCAGAAAATCGCATTGACGCTCCAGCTTGATTTCTGCGCTTTCGCGCAATCTGCGCTGCATATCCCAGTCACCTGTCCACAGTTCCGGATGGACAGCTTCGAGAATCGCCATTTTCGGAGTGGTCGTCAGATAAAACAGCCATTGAAGGAAGCGAGCATGGTCGTTCGATCCATATGGCGGCATCAGATGCGCAGCGCCGCTCTTCGTCAGAAGGTGGAGGACAATGGCGCCAGTTTCGAACACAACCAATGTCCCATCCTGCAGGGCGGGAACACGCGTGGAGACTTCAATCTCCGCCTGCCCCAGAATTCCGGCCTCATGCGTGGCCTGGTCAAGCGGCTTCAATTGATAGGGAAAACCGGCCTCTTCGATCACCGCATGCGGTATCGTGGCTGTCGAACCTCGAGAGAAATGCAGGACAAACGACATGAGGACTGTTCCGATTCATGATAGTTCTATCGCACAGACCTCAAAATTTCGTCTTAAAACAATTGCGTAAATTGCATTCATTCTGGCTGATACGCGGGATCGTTTACCTTGGGGGTTAGCGTGGCAATGTAAGCCACAACATCGTCGATTGCCTGTTCATCAACAAGCACACGCGCCATGGGCATCATCCGGGCGCCGGCCTGATCCTTTGGGTTAGCGCCGCGCAAGCCAGATTTGAAATTTTCCAGCTGTAGCTTGAGATACCACGGGTCCTGCCCTGTCAGACTTGGTCCACCCATGTTCTGATCACCTTCTGCCTGCTGACCGTGGCAAAGGGCACAAGGTTGATAGAGAGCTGCCCCGACCTCAGCATCGCCCTCGACCGTATTGTCAGTATCAGTTGTATTCGGCAGGGACGTCAGATAAGCGACGAGATCTTCGACGGCTTGTTCATCGGGTATTGTGGTCGCCATTACCCGCATCATCTGCGCGCCGCGATTGTCGGTATTGCTGGCGCGAATATTGTTCATGAACGCACCGAGTTGATGGCGCAGATACCAGTCATTCAGCCCGTTGAGTTTCGGAGCGCCGATGCTCTCAATACCTTCTGCATCGATGCCGTGACAATTCGCACATAAATTGTACCGCATTTTTCCGGCAAACGGATCGCCCGGCCTTAATAGATTGTCTTCTATCTGCGGGGACGCCTGTGCGGTTTCCTGACTGGACGCGGCTTGTGCACCAAGCCCACAAACCAGTCCCGCGATCAGAAGATACGTCTTCACCACTGCACAACCCTCCACTTATTGACTTTTTGTCAACAGAGCCAGATACGCTGAAAATTGCAAGGCAAATCAGTTGACAGGTTCGTCAGGCGCCATCTTTTCGGCAAGCTGGATTGACGCAATATACGCGACCACATCGTCAATCGCCTGCTCATCGGGAAGCGTCAGAGACATAGGGCGCATCATCTTGCCTTTCTCATCGCGATCATCCGAGCCGCGTATGCCAGCCTGAAAATTCTGGAGTTGCCGCTTCAGGTAATACGGACGCTGCCCGGCCAGACGCGGCGTGCCAATCGATGGGATGCCCATGGCATCCTGACCGTGACAATTGCTGCAGATTGCGAAGCGTTGCTGGCCTGCAAAGACATCACCTTCAGCCATGGCAGAAAACACCAGAACCAGCACCAGAATTGGCGGGCAAATCCATCTCACAACGCATCCTTCCCTGAGAATATCGGGAAATTTGCTCACTATTGACAAGTCGTCAATTACGTAAATCCGCGCAATCTACTTTTGCTTTCGGGCTTTGAAAGCAGCAAGCTGTTCAGGTGTTGCTTCTGGTTGAGCGGCTTTCCACTCGCTATAGGGCATGCCGTAAATGCGCTCGCGCGCATCTTCTCGGGTCAGGTCCAGACCTTCTTGCTCAGCAGCTTCCTTATACCAGTCTGCCAGGCAATTCCGGCAGAAATCTGCGAGGATCATCAGATCAATATTCTGCACTTCCGGATGGGACTGCAGGTGCGAGACGAGTCTCCTGAAAGCAGCGGCTTCAATCTTGTCATGCTGCACTGAATTGCTCATCCGGATGTCCTTTCAGATCTGGTTTGAGATGACATGGTCATCGAACGCACAGATTAAAGGTTCAGCTCCGAGACATCTTTCAAATTGCCGATCTTGCCCCGCACGAATGTATTGAATGCAATCGAATGGCGGTCCTTTTGCGATCGGTTCACCTCAACAAAGTGCTGGTAGTCAGACGAAAACAGAATGAGGTCATACTTTTTCGGCGTCACGAGGTTGTATGGCGTGTTGTAAATATTCCGCGCCTGATCATCGACGGCCAGCTCGATCTGTCGATAATGTTTATACCGGTCGAACACCATATTGGCCGGCGGGTCTGGCAAATCAGTATAGTAGAGCGAACCCGAGACAATCGAATTTGAATGCGTGTGCCCGTGCATGCCGGCACCTGGCGGATTGGTCAGCGACCAGGATTGCGTAACTTCAAGCCGCTGTGCAATGCCCATAACCTCCCGCGCATATGTATCAAGCGCCGCCTGCACTGCCGCTTTGACGTTCGCCAGCTCCGGGAGTTCAAAGATGTAGAGGTTCTCCGAAATCAGATTGATCTGATTTTTGTTCATTTTCAGA
>NZUJ01000076.1 GCA_002701295.1 Ponticaulis sp.
CGACCTCGTCGATTCTGACCACTCGCCAGTCCGTTACGCGCGATGGCGAAGACGTGGATGTAATGACCAAGGGCCGTCACGACCCGTGCGTGGGCATTCGCGCCGCGCCTGTTGCCGAAGCTATGATGGCGTGCGTGCTGGCTGATCATAAACTCCGCCATCGGGGGCAAACTGGCGGATGAGCGAGCGTGTCTTCCTGGCCGAATACGACAAATCAGACGTCGCTTTGCGCGTCTGGCTACCGCTGGGTGGAGCAGCCATTCTCGGCATGGGTGGACTTCTCATTGGCTTGCCGATGTTGTCGCTATTGGCGGCTGCGCTCACGCTTCTCGCGCTTAATTCCTGGCCGTTAACGCGGAATGTTCCCGCCCTTCTCCTCACCAATAAAGGCCTTGAAATTGACGGGCTTGGAAAGGTCAGCTGGCGTAACATCACGCGGGTAGATTCCGGCGTGGTGAATATTCGGGACAAAAAGCGTCCAGCCATCGATCTGACATTCGCCAGCGCGCTGCCCGAAGTGTTCGAGGCAAACGAGACAACGCGCCTGCGTCCATGGGAAATCCGCATCTATAAGCTCCGCAAGGATGGCAAGATGCGCCTCGATCTCAGCCGGATTGAGGATTCACCAGAAGAGTTGCTGGAGGCGTTCCGGCATTTCCACGCTGGTGTGAGTTGAATTTACACCATTCCGTCGTTTTGTGCGGAACGAGTCAGAAATGAGATCGTTGGCATTTTAATGCCAGACCTATTCTTACTTTTCGACACGCTCTCCCTTACTCAAAACCTTTTCTGCTTTCTGATCGCGTCCGGAATCGTTCTGCTGATCGGTCTGAAGTTGTCCGGAACGGCCGATATTCTGGCGGATCGGACGGGGATGGGTGAAGCTCTGGCCGGCGCAATACTTCTTGGCGCGGCAACCTCAGCATCCGGAATTTTTACGTCGATCAGCGCAGCCTCCACCGGGGATATCGACCTCGCTTATTCGAACTCGCTTGGCGGCATCGCAGCACAAACTGCTTTTCTGGCGATTGGCGATATGTGCTATCGGAAGGTCAATCTCGAACATGCCGCCGCAGAAATCGCAAACGTGACGCAGGCGGCATTGCTGTGCCTCCTCCTGACTATTCCTCTCATTGCGTATGCTCTCCCTCAGGTGACCGCGTTTGGTGTGCACCCGGCGAGCCTCTTGCTCGTCGCCCTATATATTTTCGGTCTGTTCATGGCACGCAGCGACCGCAAGAATCCGATGTGGATTGCCAAGAGCACACCTCAAACACGCACAGACGAACCCGATCCCGAGAACGGCGAGGGTCAGTCGACGGTCATGCTTGTCGCCGGTTTCATCGTAATGGTCGTGTTCATTTCATTCGCCGGATTGGTGATCGCCCGAACGGGCGTAAATATAGCGGCGGCCACAGGACTGAAACAAAGCCTGATAGGTGCCATGCTCACGGCGGTCGCAACATCTCTGCCCGAACTGGTCACAACGATTGGCGCCATTCGCAGGGGTGCTCTCCAGCTCGCCGTGGGCGGTATTATCGGGGGGAATACGTTTGATGTGTTATTCCTGTCCGCTTCAGACGTGGCCTATCGCAACGGGTCAATATATGGGGATATCGATGCGTCATCCCGATTTTGGGCTGTCATCGGTATCGCTATGACCCTTGTCTTGCTGCTTGGTCTCATACGACGTGAGAAAACAGGGCCGGCGAATATCGGTGTCGAAAGCGCTGCAGTTCTGGTGATTTATGGTTCAGCCGCTCTGGCGTCCGCGTTCGTGCTCTGAGGCATGTTTCAAAGCCCGTCTGAGCGCAGAGTCAGCACTTCTACACCCTCGCGCGTGACAGCGACCGTGTGTTCAAACTGCGCGGACAGTTTTCCGTCCTGCGTCACAACTGTCCAACCGTCATCCTCGGTTTCCACACGCCGTGTGCCTTGATTGACCATGGGCTCGATGGTGAACACCATGCCTTCGCGCAGCTTCAAGCCTGATCCCGGCTTACCAAAGTTCAGCACATTGGGCTCTTCGTGCATTTCACGGCCAATGCCATGCCCGCAATATTCGCGCACGACGGAATAGCCGTTGCGTTTGGCATGCCGGTCAATCGCATGACCGACATCGCCCAGCGTCGCACCCGGACGAACCGCGCGGATGCCCTTCCACATAGCCTCCTGCGCCACACGCACCAGCTTTTTCGTCGCCGAGGGCACATCGCCCACAATGTAGGTTTTACTGGAATCGGCGATATAGCCGTTCTTCTCGAGCGTGATATCCAGATTGATTATGTCGCCATCACAGATGACTTCGCCGTCATCTGGTACGCCATGACATACCACATCATTGATTGAACAATTCAGCACGTATTTAAAGCCGTACTGGCCCTTGCTGGCCGGGCGAGATTGCAGGTCTTCGGTAATGAACCGTTCCACCAGATCATTGACCTGCATGGTCGTCATGCCCGCCAGCTCAATGCCGTCCAGCATTTCAAAGACAGAGGCCAGAAGCTTTCCGGAAATCCGCATCAGCGCGATTTCGTCGGGTGTTTTCACCATGTCAGGCAGCCGCGGTTTCGTCTGAGGGGTCGGACTGGGCCGCGGCAAGCTGCATCTTCACAATATCATTGAAGCAGAGGGTCGGATTGGCCTCAGCAATCATGCCCATTTTCATCCAGAACTCGGCCTGCGCATTGATCGACCGGCACATGACCGTGCTGGCTTTGCGGGCCTCTTCGTGAAGCGCATCTTCAATTTTGACCAAACCCATCGCGATCCTCAATATACGAATAATATACGGAACATATATCATTCATATATTCTATTGTCACGCGCCAAACCCGCCGGAATTGAGATAGGCTTGTTCGGCTTCAGTCGTGTCCCGCCCAAGTAATTTGTTCCGATGCGGGAACCGCCCGAATCGCGCAATCGCATCCATATGGATCAGCGCGAAATGATAATTCTCTTTCATGTCGCTCACCCGAAACAGATCACAGCAGAGCCGCTGATCGGCGAGGTCCTCTGAGTGCATGAAGGGCATGTAGAAGAAGGCCCGGGCGGGTGCCATGTTAGCCTTGTCATAGCCCCGCTCAATCGCCAGCCGTGCGCAATCCACTGCTTTCGCATCCGTGTCGAATTGTTTGGCCTCTCCGCGGAAAATGTTTCGCGGGATCTGATCGAGCAGAATGATTAGCGCCAGATTACCGGCAGCAGCGCCATTCCAGTCATCGAACTCGCCTGCACGCGCGCGCTCCCAGAGCGGCTCGTATTTCCGGCACGCGTCGTCAAATTTCGCTCCGCCCGCAAACCATTTCGACGGCCCCGCCTCGAACCAGAAATCAAGTATTTCAAGTGCCTCGGGCGCTTCTTGCATGTGCGTCATGAAGGTTTTGTCCAGGTTTTGATGCGGGTCAGGAAGGCTGTATTCACGGAACTGCCTGTGAGCCCTGTCTCTTCAAACACGGTATCAAGATCGTCCCGGAGATAACCTTTATAATAGGGCTCGTGAAAACCTTCCGGGAAGTATTCCAGAAGACCATCCAGCTCAGGCGTATCGCCAAATTGCAGCGAGTCCGCAAAGATAAACACACCGCCCGGCTTGAGAACGCGAGCAACCTCAGCTGCAACCTCGCGCCTGATTTTGGGCGGGAGTTCATGGAACAGATAGATGGACACGATCACATCCTGACTGTTGTCATCAAGCGGCATGGCCTCAGCCTGCGCCTGAATAATTTCAGCCTGTTTCCAGTGGCGCACTTCCTCGCGCGCCTTTTCGGTATAGCTCGGCGAGAGATCCAGCCCTTTTGCCTTAAGTCGGGGAAAGGCATCCAGAACTGACGCGAGAAACCGTCCCGTGCCGCAAGCCAGGTCCAGAAATTCGGTTTTGCGCTGATCGCGGCCTTTCATCTGGCGCGCGACTTCGCCCAGAACACAGCGCCGCATCACATCCGCAGCGCCAGTGAACAGCACTTCGACCTGTGTGTCGTAAATATCGGCGCTCTCATCGGTGAACCAGCCGCCTGACTGATAGTGAAAGTTCTGACGATAATAAGTCGGATAACGCTCAGGATCGGCCGCGTCACGAACTTCGACACCGGACCGGTTCAACCGCCGCTCATCCACTGCCTGTGCATCTCTGATAAAATTGCGGGAGTGTTTCAGCGCTTTTGGCAATTGCCCTGGCAGGACATCGCGCGGGCGCGGATAGAGCCCCGCTTCAATATTGGCGAGGTCCTGTTCGAAAACTTTGAAAAACTCTCGCCGCATAACTTTGAGATCTGGCTTTCCCTGGCTTGGCTCAAAGGATGGCTCACCAGGCCGGGTAAAGCCCGACGAATTTCTACGGATAAGGCTGTAATGTCCGCCATACCACAGGGTCCGCAACCCCTGCGCGGCGGCATACTTCGCCAGCGAGAGCGGGCGCTTGACGGAACGGGTATTGGCTTCGGCCATCACTAACTCCTGTCTGGCTATTATATTGGATCATTCTGCCAGAAGGAAAAGAGGATCAGACAGGTTTCCGCCTTGCCCAGCACAGCCATTCCTGATTGCCGTCTGAACCGGTGATTGGAGATGGCGCCCAGTCTTTGACGGCCCAGCCCTGCGCTTCCAGCCAGTCGATAAAAGCTGTTTTTGCGGTGTCCACGGACTCTTGATCGGTGACAATCCCGCCTTTGCCGATATTCTTCCGACCGACCTGGAATTGCGGTTTGAACAGCGCGATCAGATCGGCCTCCTCTGCGGCGAGGTCGAGTGCGGGCTGTAGGACTTTTTCGAGGCCGATGAAGCTTGCATCGCAAACAATGATCTCGGGCGGCTGTTTCAGATTTTCTCGTGTCAGATTGCGCGCGTCTGTCTGCTCGAGCAGGGTCACAGAAGCATGCTGTCTCAGGGAAACGTGAAACTGGTCGCGCCCGACATCAACCGAGGTAACATGCGCCGCCCCGGCTTCAAGCAGCACCTCGGTGAAGCCACCAGTTGAACAGCCGACATCGAGACAAGGCTTGCCCTCAGCCTTCAGATCAAAAATCTCAAACGCCCCTTTTAGCTTCAACGCCGCGCGCGAGACATAAGTATGGAGCCGCTCGGCTTCGATCGTATCTTCACCTGAGACTTTCTCCGATGCCCGCGTCACAGTCTTGCCGTTTACGCTGACTTTCCCGGCGGCGATCGCTTCCTGTGCAACCGACCGGCTGGGAAAGATTCCGGTTTCTGTCAGATATTTATCGAGACGCATTTTTTCGGCCATGACGCTCTCTAAATCAGCAAGACCAAAATTAAAACGGGCGGTCTCCGGAGAGCCGCCCGCTTCTTCATTTTTATAATTATCACCCGAACGCCTCAGCGGAGTACGTTACTCGTCAAACAGATCGCTCCAGTTTGCTTCACGGCTGACGCGCAGTGCTTCCACCACGATTGCGAGCCCCGCAAGACAAAGAACCATCAATGGCGCAGCTGGCTGCTGCACCGCATTCACCATCACATCAATCATTTTTCACTCTCTCCCTCGGAGTATGGACAGAGTAGGCTGAGGGGCCTTAATGAAGGGTATTCGAAATGAAGATTCAGGTGGATTATTTTATGTCAAAATAGCCTGATTTCATTCACTTTTTGATAAGTTTCGCGGCAGTTTTTGCCCGGCAAAAATGACCCTTTGGAGGCCTGAAATCGCCCGCAAATCTTCCCCACAAACACGCGCATGGCAACGCATGTTATCCGGTCGTCGGCTCGATCTTCTGGACCCGTCTCCACTGGATGTAGAGATCACGGATATCGCTCATGGCCTGGCGCGTGTGGCGCGTTGGAACGGACAAACCCTTGGTGATCATGCCTTTTCTGTCGCTCAGCACAGTCTGATCGTCGAAGAGGTTTGCGGAGATTTAGCGCCACAACTTTCGGCCGAAGACCGTCTCATCGCGCTTCTTCATGATGCTCCGGAATATGTAATTGGCGACATGATCTCGCCCTTCAAAAATGTGCTTGGACAAGGTTACCGCGAGTTTGAAGACCGGCTCGAGCGCGCAATTCACTTACGATTTGGTTTACCACCGGTCACAAATCGAAAATTAAAAAAACTGATCAAGCGCGCCGATCACATCAGCGCCTGGCTTGAAGCCGTCCAGCTCGCAGGCTTTTCCGCAACTGAGGCTGACGACATTTTCGGGACGCCAGAGGTCAAGTCCGACAAGAAGCTGATCCCCCTGCCCGCCACAGAGGCGCAGGAAAGCTTCGTCGCTCGCTTCAACGAAATCTCGGAAGGCCTGAAGACTGCTCTTTAGTCAGCGCCTGGTGCGCAGAATTCCGCGATGTACTTGAAGGCATTCAGCATCGGCTCAATCTCAGTCTCTTCATCAGAGACGTCGATATTGTCGCCTGGGATCATCGTCACAGGCTGCCCGTAATCATCCCCCTCTGTGACCTCCATCCGGAAGACAGCTGTTTCGCCGTACGACCAGAATTTGATACCACCAAGCCCGTCAGCCTCAATTTTAGCCGGATCGACATTCGACATGTCATATGTGGTGACTTTGACTTTCTTCTGTTTGCCGTCCTTGTCGTAGTCCGTCGTCGTCTTTTTGACGATGCACATTTTAGATGATGGGCGCACGGCAGTTGTAAAATAATCGCCGTTGTAGAATGGCTCAGACATGGTGTTCGCCACATCAATAATGGTTTCACCTGCCGCTATATACTCTTCTGACATGCCCTCGCTCGGCTCATCAGCCAGTACCGGCAGTGAGAGCGCCATCGCGCCGCAAGCGCAAAACGCGGCTTTAAAACTGTTCATGATTGTCCCCGAAAACTCACTTCAGATCGTTTGTTGCAGGGAGTTTTGCTTTAGATTCCAGACTTTTCAATATGCTTTGTCAGTTCAGCCGCTTGTCACGACGCGTTCTTCAAGTCAGACACAAGGACTGTGCTGAACACCAGAAGGTTAGTTTGACTATGTATCGAACAGGCCAGACTCCGCCTGAGGATCATTCAAAAGGCAGTGGCGCCTGATGACCCTGCGCGTTGGTCTTTCTGCTGTGATTGTCGCGCTGATTGATGGCGCGCCGCATGTTCTGGCAACACGCGGGCGAGGAGCCATGCCGGACGGTCTGCCATTCGGTCCTTTCGAACCCGACACGCACAGAACCTTTGAACTCGGCCTGCGGGACTGGGTGACAGCTCAGACCGGTTTCGACATTGGTTATGTCGAGCAGCTTTATACATTCGGGGACCGCGGCCGTGATCTGCCGACCGCCCGACTGGATGATACATCCGCTGCCGAACGCATTATTTCCATCGGTTATCTCGCTCTGACGCCTGAAGCGACAGAGATCGGCGCCTTCGACGCTGTCTGGCGTGACTGGTACCGGTTTTTTCCGTTCGAAGATCAACGTAGCGACGCTTCTGCCGCAATCAGGTCGGACATTGCAGACGCACTGAAAGCCTGGTCTGCGAGCGCCACCTCCTCCGCTGAGAAACAGGAGCGCTGGACACGGGCTTGTCTGGCCTTTGGCCTTGATGGCCGTCGCTGGATAGAAGAGCGCGTTCTGGAACGCTATGAGCTGTTGTACGAAGCACGCCTCGTCCCGGAGGCGGCGCTCGATCAGGGGCAAGCCTGCGAAGGCAGACTCTCCGAACGCCAGATTGGCACGCCCATGCGGTCCGATCACAGACGTATTCTGGCGACCGCAATGGCGCGCCTTCGCGGCAAGATCAAATATCGCCCGGTTATTTTTGAGCTCATGCCTGAGGCCTTTACCCTTTCCTCTCTGCAGGATGCTGCCGAAGGTCTCCTTGGTTACTGCCTTCACAAACAGAACTTCCGGCGCGCGCTCGATAAGTCCGGTTTCGTCGAAGGATTGGGGAGTTTCGAGACAGCAACTGGCGGGCGTCCGGCGGAGCGCTTCCGTTTCAAAAGAGAAATTTTGTCTCAAATCGCCCCTTCAGGAATTCAAACGCCCCAAAAGCGCGGCGAGACCTGATCTGGTTGGAACAAAATTGTTCCGCGAGCATTTTTAACTTAAATCTTGCATCGCGCTTTTGTTTAACGTATTTGTGACGGCCTGAGTTATACTCAAATTGGGCATAAGTGGGCCGAGGACTTCCTTCTCAAGGCAAATGATCTTGAAAAGGCGTATTCGTCTACCCATATTATACTCATATTGAGCAAAAGGCGAAAGCCAGCAATCACAGGAGGGACCTATGGCCCGTATTATTGACACTGCACCAGGATGCGACATGCCGGCACTGCGCCGCACGCCGAGCGCACTGGAAGCGCGTGGCCTGTCCTATTCCGATGAGGTTCGCGCAGCGACAGATCATCTTTATGAGGAAGTCAAAGACTTTGTCACACCGATGGAATGGCCGGGTATTGCCCCGCTCGTTCACGGCATCAACATGCTCAAGAAGGAGCGTAATGCCGTTATCCTCGCGCACAATTACATGACGCCGGACATCTTTAATCTGGTTGGTGATTTCCGCGGCGACTCTTTGCAGCTCGCTCGCGAAGCTGCCAACGTGCCTGAAAAAGTAATCGTTCAGGCGGGTGTGCACTTCATGGCCGAGACGTCTAAAATTCTGGCGCCTGAAAAAACCGTGCTCATTCCAGACCTTGAGGCAGGGTGTTCGCTCGCGTCTTCAATCACTGGCGCTGATGTTCGTCTAATCAAGCAGAAATATCCGGGCATTCCAGTCGTCACCTATGTGAACACCACAGCTGACGTGAAGGCTGAGACTGATGTCTGCTGTACATCATCGAACGCTGTTCAGGTTGTAGAACACGTTGCCGCCGAATGGGGAGTCGACAAGGTCATCCTCATCCCGGACAAGTATCTCGCTCGTAACGTGGCTGCGGTTACCGATATCGAGATCATCACCTGGGATGGTCGTTGTGAAGTTCACGAGCAGTTCACTGCTGATGACATTCACGGCCTGCGTGACGCGCATCCGGGCGTCATCATTCTGGCTCACCCTGAGTGTCCGCCAGATGTTCTGGAAGCTGCCGATTTCGCAGGTTCAACGTCTGCACTCTCGAACTATGTGTCAGAGCGCAGCCCGAATAAGGTGGTGCTTCTGACCGAGTGTTCGATGAGTGACAATGTCGCGGCGGCCAATCCCGACGTGGAATTTGTCAAACCGTGCAATCTGTGTCCTCATATGAAGCGGATTACGCTCGAGAATATTTATGACTCGCTCAAAGAGATGAAGCACGAAGTTCTCGTCGAGGAATCGGTTCGGGTTGAAGCCAAAAAAGCCATTGATGCCATGCTGGCTCTGCCTAACCCAAAAACGGCGCGTCCGTTCGAAACGGGTCTGAAGCCGATGCACATCGAAACGCTGGGCGCGGCCTGATCGCGACAGCTCAGAGGAGCTCAAATGAGGACTTTGTCCGTCCACATGATCGCTGCACTTGGAAGCCTGGGGCTGGCCGGTTTTTCGGCCAGCGCCTCTTCTGAACTCTCCGGACAGGAAAACGCAGGTGCGGAAATCGATCAGGTGCTCGGAGATTGGACTTTCTCCACGAAAACCTATCGCAATGGCACGTGCAGCATGTCTGGCAGCCTGTTCGTCTTCGACAATAACGCGGCTCAAAGTTCAGCGCAGTGTCAGCTGACAGCGGTTGAAGTCTGCGGCCAGGAACGCTCAATCGTGGAGCAAACCTGCACGCTGGAACTCAATGAAGGTGGTGCAGTCGTCTCGAGTGAAATCGTGCAGTTTCTGGAGCGAAAACCAAGCTCGGTTGGTTATCTTCCTGACAATTTTGACCTCTATAGTCTGACGTCTGACAAGATGACTGGCGAACTGGATTCAGCCGTGTCATCTGAAGTGGAGTTTCGCAGACGAGAAGGAAGCATCTCATGACATTGAAAACCGTCCTGTTCGGCGCCGCTCTGGCATGCTCCCTGTTTGCCGCTCCCGCTGTGGCGAAAGAAAAATCTTCCGAAGCAGAAGATGTCACAACCGCTGACCTGTCTGGCGAATGGTCTTTCATCGCAAATACAGGTGATGACTGCTCGTTTACCGGTCTTGCTCTTCTCCTGCCAACCGACAGCCCCGACCAGTTTTCTTGCGAGCTGACGGCGCTTCAGGTCTGCACCACAGAAACATGGCAGGTCCGTCAATCCTGCTCCGCCCGTCGGCTCGGTGATCAGCTGGTCATCAATTCCGAGATTGAGGAATTCGTTCAGGGTGAAGCCACAGGCGCCTACCTGCCTGACAACTTCTCTCTCAAGATCAAGTCTGCGGATTTCATGAAAGGCGTCCTGTTGAGCTGGGGTAGCCATATCGCTGAATTCCGTCGCACCGAGGGCACGATTTCATGACACGCGCCATTTCGGCAGTCGCCCTGTCAGCCTTAATGGCAGGGACAAGCCTGATGTGGGCCCAGACCGCCCAGGCAGAAGACGCTGAAACCCAAAACATCGACGTCTCAGGCAATTGGGGCTTCATGGCCGAATATGGACCGTATTGCTCGATTTCCGGTGAAGCCCTGCTGATCTCGACAGATGATCCGAAAAAGTACGACTGCGAGCTGACCGCACATCAGGTGTGCGATGAGGAAGAAGTCTATCGCGTCCGGCAGAGCTGCAGCGCGACCCGGAACAATGATCAATTGCTGATCCAGTCGAAGGTGGAGGAATTCCTTCATGGCGAGCCGACCACCGGCTATAGACCAGATAATTTCTCGCTGACGATTCTCTCAAACGACTTCATGAAGGGTGCTCTTCATTCCTACGGGCTGTTCAAGGCAGAGTTTCGCCGCTCTGAAAGCTTCACCTCGTGAACGTCTGATCTTCGCAATAATGACAACAGGATTCTCCGCCCGTGAGTGAACGGACTGATATTCTCATCGTTGGGGCTGGCCTTGCCGGGCTGTTTCTTGCGCTTCGGCTTGCGCCACGCAAATGCACGGTGATTTGCCCTGCCCCACTCGGTCAGGCGGCGTCGTCTGCCTGGGCGCAGGGCGGATTGGCCGCCGCGCTGGCGCCTGATGACTCACCGGACAATCACGCCGCCGACACTGTGCGCGCAGGCGATGGCCTGGTCGATCCTGTAACAGCTCAACTCATTGCCGAGGCAGGTCCGTTGCGCGTTCGTGATCTCATCGAGCTGGGTGTTCCGTTCGACAGAACGCCAGAGGGAGCACTGGCTCTGTCTCTTGAGGCTGCACACTCTCATCCGCGCGTGGCGCGCGTCGCCGGTGACCTCGCTGGCAAGGCGATCATGCAAGCGCTGACCGATGCGGTGATGGCTGCTGAACACATAACCGTTCTCGATGGGCTCAAGGCCGTTGCTCTTCTCAAGTCAGATGCTGGCAGTGTTCAGGGAATCGCAACGCAAGATGGCTCCGGCAACATTGACCAGCTGCCCGCCAATGAAACCATCCTCTGCACGGGCGGATCTGGCGGCCTGTTCCGTATCACGACCAATCCGCGCGAATCCCGAGGCGACGCCCTGGCAATGGCCTACGAAGCAGGCGCGCTGCTATCTGATCTCGAATTCGTGCAGTTTCACCCAACTGCGATCGATGTGGACCGCGACCCAGCCCCCCTCGCCTCTGAAGCTCTACGAGGCGAAGGCGCCAAACTCATCAATGCCGATGGCACAGGCTTTATGGAGCGCTATGACCCAATGGGAGAGCTGGCACCGCGCGACCGCGTCGCCAGAGCCGTTCACATTGAAGCGCTCTCAGATCGCAAAGCCTTTCTCGATACGCGAGATGCTCTGGGCGACGAGATTGAGAGCCATTTCCCGACCGTGTTTGGTGCCTGCATGTCCGCAGGCATTGATCCGCGCGTGGCACCCATTCCCGTTGCGCCGGCTGCTCACTACCATATGGGCGGCATCGTCACGGACTTGTGGGGGCGTACCAGTCTTAAAGGCCTGTCCGCATGCGGCGAGTGTTCATCTACCGGCGCACACGGCGCGAACAGGCTTGCTTCGAACTCTCTTCTCGAAGCCGTCGTATTTGCCGCGCGGATTGCCGACAGACTAAGAGATGAACCCGCGCCAGAAGCGGATGATTTGCTCACTGTGACCGGCAGGATTGCGCCCGACCTCTCGCCCGAGGACCTTCAGGAACTGCGCATACGGATGGAACGCGATTGCGGCGTTGTCCGCTCCGCCGAGGGACTGAGCTCGCTGCGCGACTGGATCGCAGAGACGTCCAAATCCTACGAGAACAAGCTACTCCCCCGCGCATTGCGGGTCGCTGACCTGATGGTTCATTCGGCTCTGCGACGCGAGGAAAGCCGCGGCGGGCACTATCGCTCAGACTTCCCGGAAGCCGGCCATGCGCCGACCCGCAGCTATCTCTGCAAGGGCGAAACAGGCCCGATCTTCCTAGACCCAGAACTGAAAGCCATTTGATGTCCACCTATATTCCACCGCTCCCCGATATCGTTCTGGAACCGATTGTACGCCTTGCTCTGCAGGAAGATCTCGGACGCGCCGGTGACCTCTCCACAGATGCGACGATCCTGCCGGAAACAGAAATGCAGGTGACAATCACTGCACGCCAGGAAGGCGTTATTGCCGGCCTCGACGCTGCCTCGCTGGCGCTTCGTCTCGTGGACGCGACTGTCACGCTGACCATCAATGCTCCCGATGGCTCACTCGTGACGCCGGGTACACATGTTGCCACTCTGTCTGGCAAGGCCCGATCCATTCTCACCGCTGAGCGGACCATGCTGAATTTCATGGGTCGCCTTTCCGGTATTGCAAGCTTCACGCGCAAATTCGTCGACGCGATTGATGGCACCTCAGCGAAGATTGTCTGCACGCGCAAAACAACGCCGGGCCACCGCGCCGTTGAGAAGCGCGCCGTGCGATGCGGGGGCGGCACCAGCCACCGCTATGGGCTGGATGACGCCATCCTGATCAAGGACAATCATATCGCAGCCGCTGGAAGTGTCGAAGCGGCGCTGACCCGCGCCAAAGACTATGCTGGCCATCTCCGCATGATAGAGATCGAAGTTGATACACTTGAGCAGCTCGAAACGGTCATTCCTCTCAAGCCGCATGCTGTGCTGCTGGACAATATGAGCAATGACGACCTGCGCCGCGCCGTTGCGATGGTGGATGGCGCATTCACCACCGAAGCATCTGGCGGCGTCAACATGACGACTGTGCGCGGGATCGCCGAAACCGGGGTTGATTTCATCTCTGTTGGAGCCCTCACCCACTCCGCTCCAAACATGGATCTGGGCATGGATTTCAAAAGCCACGCCTGAGCATGTAAGTTTCTTGTTGCAAACTCGCTTCCTGCCTCTAGGCTTTTGATTAAAAGATAAGCTCGGGAAGACTATTCAATGCCAGAAGCCAGGGGACGCAAAAGCATCTTCATAACGGGTGCCGCTTCAGGAATTGGTGCGGAAACAGCCAGACTGTTTGCCAATCGAGGCTGGTTCATCGGCCTTTATGATATCAACGAAACCGGTCTTGCCGATATGCAGGAAGAGATCGGCCCGGACAATTGCATTACCGGAAATCTGGATGTCCGCGATCGCAAACAATGGCATGCAGCCGTTGCGAGCTTTGCCGACGCCACAGAAAAGCGCATGAATGTGCTGTTCAACAATGCCGGAATTGCAGAAACAGGCTGGTTTGAGGATATTCGCCCTGAAATGGCTGACGCCATCGTGGATATCAATCTGAAAGGCGTCATCAATGGCGTTTATGCCTGTTTGCCACTTCTGAAGGAGACGGCAGGCGCACGCATCGTCAACACGGCGTCTTCAGCTGGTCTTGCTGGCACACCAAGATTGTCGGTCTATTCGGCGACCAAATTTGCCGTGCGAGGGCTGACAGAATCTCTCAACCTCGAACTTGCCGATGAAGACATTTACGTCACCAGCCTGACACCCTGGTTCATCGACACGCCAATTCTGGATTCTGGTGCGGTAGCCGGTGCAAACAGGAGCGGAAAAGACAGCCTTCTCGACAATGGTGTTCCGGTTTATCCGGTTTCCATGGCGGCGGAACGCGCCTGGGAAGCAGCCCATGGCCGTGCAACCCATTATCTGGTTGGCAAGGCAGCTCAGCGCATGAGCTTCGCATCACGCTTTTTGCCAGGCTCCGTCCGCAAAAGACTGCGAAAATCTCTGCCGAAGCGCGGCCTTCAGAACTGACCTTCGATCAGATACAAAAAAGGGCGCCGAATCTCAGCGCCCTTTTCTGAATTATTTTCAATGAAACGGCCGACTAGGTCGCGCGTTCTGTTCTCTGACGCACCTGCACCCACTCTTTGCCACGTGGGAAGCGGTAGAAGATGTGTGTACCGATTGTGCGCGTGTGGATCAGATGCTTGTTCCACACAGGATCGACATAATCGGTGTGATAGTGCGTGGCCGAACCGGTCAGAGGCTTGTTCATGTCCATCATGACGTGAGCGGCAACAGTCTGCGCACGCTCCCACAGGCGACCACGCGCAGGAAAACGGTCCATCTGGCCGTCGCATGTGAAGCTGAACTGGCAACCAGTCGTGCGCTCAGACCCCTGGAAAACCACATCACACACCGTATCCGGATAACGATAATCCTTCACACGGTTCAGAACGACTTCGGCAACCGCGATCTGACCGAGCACAGCTTCGCTGCGAGCTTCATAATAGATCGCTTCGGCAAGGCACTTGTGTTCCTGCGCATTGCGTTCTGCCATATCGAGGTGAACTGGCTGGAAAGAAGCAAACGACTCAACAGCCGCCATATCGCGATAGCGCTGGCCAAACTTGTCAGATGCAGACTCCGGAGACCGCTTGAGCGCATACTCAACAGTGCGCATCCATGGCGTTTCCATGACCGCCGAAGTGGTTTTCGATTCTACAGGCGCGCGTGTTTCGATACGGTCAGCGAGAAACTGAGCATCCTCACGGAACTCAGCACGCATGGTTTCCGTTTCAACACGGCTTGCGAGTGTAGGAAGAGCAACAGCAGCCGTGACAACGCAAGCAGTGATCGCTGCACCGCGCGCGACAGTTTTGTGCTGTTCTGTTTCAGACATGGTCGACCACCAGGACGTCACACGGTTCAACGCAGACCGCTGACGTAATCCCTTACGGGAAGATGTCTTAAGAGTCGTTAACATTACTTCCAGAACCCCAGCAATTTTATCCGCCGAAACGGCCGTGTTATTATTTCCCGGTTGGCATCTTGGGTATTCAAAAGAGATGCCAGTTGTTTGCAAAGTCCGCCGTAGATAACGATTTATTCCGTTATGGCAAGCCTCCGACACCATTACTTTATGGATACCTAATGCGCGAAGTGTCGCACAAAGGCACTAAACTGCAGATAAGTACTCGGCAGGAATGACCCACAAACAGGAAAAAACTTTCTGGGGATTTCGTAAAAATCTCTTCGATTCAGATGCTTGTGGGCGGCTCCGAAAATCGCATTTTGCACCGCTTTGGTTAATAGAAACATTAACCACGATTACTGAAATCTGATGCAAAAAGGGCTGCAAAAACTTGTCTGCAGCCCCTCTGAATTCTGATTTTTGCGAATCAATCGTCTTTTTTCAGCACCGCATGGGCCGCGGCAAGACGCGCAATCGGCACCCGGTAAGGCGAACATGAGACATAGTTCAGCCCGGCCTTGTGACAGAAAATCACGGATGCCGGATCGCCGCCATGCTCACCACAAATGCCAAGCTTGATGTCTGGACGCGTCGTTTTTCCGCGCTCGACACCAATCTTTACGAGTTCACCAACACCATCCTGATCGAGTGTGACAAATGGGTCTTTCTCGTAAATGTCCTTTTCCTCATAGATTTTGAGGAAGCGGCCAGCATCATCCCGGCTAATACCGAGAGCCGTTTGTGTGAGGTCGTTTGTGCCGAAGGAGAAGAACTCGGCCTCTTCAGCGATTTCCGCAGCACGAAGCGCAGCCCGTGGCAGCTCGATCATGGTCCCAACCAGATAGTCGAGCTTCTCTCCAGCTGCCGCGAAGACCTTCTCAGCCATGGCGTCGACGCGATCTTTGAGGATTTGCAGCTCTTTCTTTGTGCCAACCAGCGGGATCATGATCTCCGGAACCGGCTTGTAGCCTGTCTCCTTGAAGACCTGCAGAGCCGCTTCGAACACTGCAGTCGCCTGCATTTCATAGATCTCTGGATAGGTGATGCCGAGACGGCAGCCACGGTGACCTAGCATTGGGTTGGATTCAGCCAGCTCCATTGCGCGGACCTTGAGGTCAGTTGCGCTGAGGCCTGTGCCTTTTGCCACTTCGGCAATGTCTTCGTCTGTATGAGGCAGGAATTCGTGCAGAGGCGGGTCAAGGAAGCGAATGGTGCACGGACGATCTTCCATAATGCGGAAGATTTCCGCGAAGTCATCACGCTGGAATGGCAGCAGTTTTTCGAGAGCCTGTTTCCGGCCTTCCGTGTTGGACGCCAGGATCATGGCGCGCACAACCGGAATACGCTCAGCGTCAAAGAACATGTGCTCGGTCCGGCACAGGCCGATACCTTCAGCACCGAAGGACTTGGCCGTTTCCACATCCGCAGGCGTTTCAGCGTTACAACGGACCTTCAATGTGCGCGCGCGGTCTGCCCAGACCATGAGCTTGCCAAAGTCACCTGACAGGTCTGGCTTGGTCATTTCGACTTCGCCAAGAAGAACCTGGCCAGCCGCACCATCAACGGTGATCACTTCACCTTTTTTGATTTCGCGACCGAAGATGCGGAACACACCGCCAGCTTCGTCAATCTTCATTTCGCCTGCGCCGCAAACACAAGGACGTCCCATGCCACGTGCAACAACGGCCGCGTGGCTGGTCATGCCCCCAAGGGCAGTCACGATGGCTTCCGCAGCATGCATACCGTGAATATCTTCCGGGCTCGTCTCGCGACGCACCAGAATGACCTTCTCGCCTGCAGCCGCCATTTCAGCAGCCTCATCAGAGCTGAAGACGACTTTACCAACAGCAGCACCCGGAGAGGCTGGCAGGCCCGTCACCAGAACATCGCGCACAGCATTTGGCGCAATTGTTGGGTGAAGAAGCTGATCGAGCTGACCCGGCTCAAGGCGCAGAACCGCCTCTTCTTCATTGATCAACCCCTCATCTGCCATGTCGACAGCGATTTTCAGCGCCGCAGCCGCAGTCCGCTTACCGTTCCGGGTTTGCAGCATGTAGAGCTTATTGCCTTCGACGGTGAACTCGATGTCCTGCATGTCGCGATAATGGCTTTCGAGCGTCTGAGCGACGTCGATCAGCTGCGCGAAGACGGCTGGCATTTCTTCTTCGAGAGATTTGAGGTCAGAACCGATCTTCTCAGCGCGCGCTTTGGAGATTGGCGCTGGCGTACGAATACCTGCGACAACGTCCTCGCCCTGCGCATTGATCAGGAACTCACCATAGAACATGTTTTCGCCGGTCGACGGGTCACGCGTAAAGGCAACGCCGGTCGCCGACGTATTGCCCATATTGCCAAAGACCATGGACTGGACGTTGACGGCTGTGCCCCATTCCTGAGGAATGTCATTCAGGCGGCGATACAGGATCGCACGGTCATTCATCCAGGATCCGAAAACAGCGGTAATCGCGCCCCAGAGCTGATCTTTCGGATCATCCGGAAACGGGCTGCTGCTCAGTTTGGCAACGGCTTCCTTGTAGCGTTTGATGACTTCAATCCAGTCCTCAGCCTCAAGCTCAGTGTCTTCGTTGAAATCGTGCGTTTCCTTGAAGTGATCGAGGATATGCTCAAACTCGTGGTGCGGCAGACCCAGGACCACGTTGGAATACATCTGAATGAACCGGCGATAGCTGTCGAACGCAAAGCGGCGGTCGCCGGAAAGTTTGGCCAGACCTTCAGCAGTTTCGCTGTTCAGGCCCAGGTTCAGAACCGTGTCCATCATGCCAGGCATGGAGGCGCGGGCACCTGAACGAACGGAAACGAGCAGCGGGTTTGACGCATCGCCAAACTTCTTGCCTGCCTTGTCTTCGAGATCCTTCAGCGCGGATTCAACCTGTTCGCCAAGCGTATCGGGATATTTTTCACCGAGTTCGTAATAGGCCGTACAAACTTCAGTCGTGATGGTGAAACCCGGAGGCACTGGAAGCCCCAGTTTCGCCATTTCTGCGAGGTTTGCGCCTTTGCCTCCGAGGAGGTTCTTCATGCTTGCATCGCCGTCTGATGTTCCACCTCCAAAGGCATAAACCCAACGAACGTCTGTCATTTCACTCGCAAGCATACTCATAAACTCGTCCCCTAACTCTCAATCTTCGTAAAGTCTGCGACCCGGTCGAGCACAGACCTGATTTGGGAAAGCAGATACAGCCTGTTTTGCCGCACCGCAACATCGTCTGCGTTGACCGTCACATCATCAAAAAACGCATCAATAGGTCCTCTTAATGCGCTCACGACCGACATGACAGACTGGAAATCCTCGTTGCTCAACGCTTCAGTGGCCGCATTTTCGCCATCTTTAAGCGCCGCAAACAAGTCTTTTTCTGCTTTTTCAGACAGCAAATCCTCTTTGACCAATCCTTGGTAGGTGGTGCCGTCTTTTTTCTCTTCTGCCTTGAGAATGTTCGCCGCACGCTTGTATCCGGCGATCAGATTCGCGCCGTCATCGCTCTCAAGGAAATTTTGCAGTGCATCAACGCGGCGGGAAATCGACACCAGATCATCTTCGCCAAGTGCAAAAACGGCATCGATCAGATCATAGCGTTTGCCCTGATCCCGCAAATATTGTTTCAGGCGGTCCGCGAAGAAGGAGAGGAGGTCACTCTCCGCTCTTACGAAGTGCATCACATCTTCACCACCGCGTTCCTGTGCGAGTTTTGAGCGAGCCTGCAGCCGCTCGATCTCGTCTAGAGGCGCAAAACCTGCGGTCTCTGCAGTTTTTGCCGCATCACTGACTTGCTTATTTAGAGCGTCAACCCGTTCATCCATCCACCACATCATCGGCACTTGAATTTGGGTTCGCAACGAAAGCCGAACATCATTCTCAAGAACTATGCGCACTACACCGAGTGCCGCGCGACGGAGCGCGAACGGGTCTTTCGAGCCTGTCGGCTTTTCATCAATCGCCCAGAAGCCAACCAGTGTGTCGAGCTTGTCGGCCAGTGCCACAGCAATAGACACTGGCTCACTCGGCACAGCGTCTGACGGCCCCTGCGGTTTGTAATGATCGCGAATGGCGTCTGCGACAGCCTCAGGCTCAGGCACAGGCTGCTTCAACGCATAATAACGCCCCATAACGCCCTGAAGCTCCGGGAATTCATAGACCATTTCAGACACAAGGTCTGATTTGGAAAGACGTGCCGCGCGTTCCGCCAGGACCGGATCAGCGCCAACCTTAGGTGCAAGCTCTCGTGCGAGAACAGCAACGCGCTCCACCTTGTCGGCAATTGTGCCAAGCTCTTTCTTGAAGTCGATTGTCTTGAGCTTCTCGCCCATCTCTTCAAGCGGCGTCGCGAGGTCGTTATCCCAGAAGAAGCGACCATCATTCAGGCGTGCTGACAGAACGCGGGAATTGCCTTCCGCGATTTTCTTGCCGCCATCCTTCGCCTGAAGGTTTGCGGCGACGACAAAGTTTGGTGCCAGGCGGCCTGTTTTTGGGTCGCGCACAGCAAAATACTTCTGGTGAACCCGCATGGAGAGCTGGATCACCTCGTCGGGCAAGTCGAGGAAAGCCGGATCCATCTCACCGAGCAGCACCACCGGCCATTCAGAGAGGCCCGTAACCTCCTCCAGCAGACCTTTATCATCTACCAGTTCGAGACCAGCGTCTGCGCAGACCGCAATTGCGTCACGCTCGATTTTGGCGCGGCGCTCGTCACGCGACAGCATGACATGGCCCTGGCGCTCGAGCTTGTTCACATAGTCTTCGGCATTTTTGACCTTGAAGGGTCCACGTCCATGAATGCGGTGGCCTTCGACTTCATCGCCTGACTTCAAACCTTCGAGTTCAAACGGAACAATTTCGCCGCCAAACAGACAGGTCACACGCTGCAATGGGCGTACCCAGCGCAAATCGCCCTCACCCCAGCGCATGGATTTCGGCCAGTGGAACCCGCGAATAATGGCCGGCACAGCTTCTGCCAGCACGTCTTCGGCTTTCCGTCCCGGTTTTTCGATGACGGCGACATAGAAATCACCCTTTTTAGGGTCAGTCTGGATTTCCGCCTGATCAATGCTGGTAAGCCCGGCGCCTCGCATGAAGCCTTCAACGGCTTTTTCCGGCGCGCCCACCTTCGGGCCCTTGCGCTCTTCGCGGACGTCTTCGGATTTTTCTGCAACATCCTCGATGATGACCGTCAGACGACGCGGACCAGAGAGCGTCTCCACTTTGCCAAATAGCAAACCTGCATCGCCTAAAGCGGCCGTCAGCGCTGAAGCGAGATCGGACTCGGCTTTCGCCTGCATTCTGGCGGGGATTTCTTCGGAAAAGATTTCAAGCAGTAACTGGGGCATTGTTTCGCCGGACTTATTGGAACGGCTTGGGCATAAGCGCTCTGTGACACGGGTCAAGAGGAAGTTCGGATAACCTTAGATCTTAGGGAAACTTTCTGCAGAGTCCTGCGTTGATTTTGACAGACTACTTCATGCGCTGACGCGCTGACTGAAACGGCGCGGGAAAGGATAACGTCATGGAAAACGTGAAGGATAAAGACGACAAAACGCTGGGCAATCACGAGCTTGACCCTGCAGAAAAGGACAAGCTTCGCGACGAGACGAAGGAATGGGACAAGGTTGATGAGGAGGGTGATGAATCCTTCCCGGCCTCAGACCCGCCTGCAAACTACTAAGTCAGAAAAAGCCCGCGAGACCCGCGGGCTTTTTTGTTGTCAGACATCGATCTTGCGTATGTCGTCCACCTGATAAGTAAGCGCCTCGCCATCGTCGCCATGGGCGATGGTGACGTAAGACCCATGAAGGATTTGATGGTCTGCGAGCTTGTAAAGTGGCTCGTCCGGGCC
>NZUJ01000077.1 GCA_002701295.1 Ponticaulis sp.
CGTCTTCGGCTATGTCGGGGAGGAGGGCGCTGTCACCACCTTTCAATACTGGGGGCAGGATGGTGACGCAGGCCGAAGCGAAAAAATCGAGATCATGTATACGCAAATGTATGGCTCTCTGGAGGTCGGTACCGGAACCCGAACAGAGATCAGCGGTGAATTCGACGAGACAGCGTTTGTGGTTTCGATCATCTTCAGACGTTGAGACAAGAGTTTCGGCCGAATAGCGTGAAAATGCCTTGAACTGAGTGGGCTTCTGACATCCAATCGGGCTGAGAACACAAACGCGCGAAATGGGGAGACGCGGGATGACTGAGGCCACTGGCCCTCTCGCAGGTATCAAGATTATCGACATGTCTGCTGTGGTTCTCGGCCCGTTCGCGACGCTGATTCTGGCAGACCTCGGCGCCGAAGTGATCAAGGTCGAATCAGGGGCAGGCGACGTCATGAGGCGTGCCGGGCCTGCGCCACATCCCGGCATGGGGCCGATCTATACGACTCTGAATCGAAATAAAAAATCAGTTCATATCGATGCCAAGACACCTGAGGGCAAGGACGCGCTGAGAGCGCTCCTCAAAGATGCGGATGTGTTTCTGCACAATGTTCGTTTGGCAGGGATAGAGCGTCTGGGATTCGCCTATGACGACGTTCAAAAACTCAATGAGAACATCGTCTATGTGCACTGCGCGGGCTATGGGCAGGGCGGTCCATATGAAGCCTATCCGGCCTATGATGACCTGATTCAGGTTGCGACCGGATTCGCAGACATGGTCCGCATACGTGATGGCGGCGAACCGTCATATGTGCCGTCTCTGGTTGCGGACAAAACGGTCGGTCTGTACGCCGCCTACGCGACGATTGCAGCACTTTTCCATCGACAGCGAAGTGGTGAGGGCCAGTTTGTGCAAGTGCCGATGTTCGAGACTTTCACATTCTTCCATTTCATCGAAAATCTGTACGGCGAAACCTGGCAACCGGGCGATGGTCACATGGCGTATACGCGTTCGGTGAATCCCAATCGCAAGCCTTATCCAACAAAGGATGGATATATCGGGCTGGTGCCATATTCAGACGAACAATGGGAAGAGTTCTTCAAACTCGGCGGCAGGCCGGAAGTGTTCTCTGATCCGCGATTTTCGACCTATGAAAACCGGACCAGCAACATCACCGAACTCTATGCCATAATTGAAGAGGTTGCTGCGATGCGAACCACGGAAGACTGGCTGGTGCTTCTGCGTGAGCGGGAAATTCCGGCTATGGGGTTCAAATCCAATATGGATGTTCTGAACGACCCGCATCTGACGGCGGTCAATTTCTTCGAGATGCTCGATCACTCAGTTGGCAGCAAATACAGGACGATGAAACATCCTGTCCATTTTTCGAAAACACCGGCCAATATTCGCACCGAACCGCCGACACTGGGGGAACATACCGAATTGGTTCTTTCCCAATTGGGTTTAGGCACCGAGATGCTTGATTGAGGCTTTCCTCTTTGATGATGAAGGGCTTAAGGTGTTCATATTGTTCGGGAGTTCGGTCTGGAGGGATGAATGAAGCTTTCTGAAGAAACAATTTCAAACGAGGTCATCGCGAATGCGCCTCGCGTTCACATGTCTCGTCGTCAGATCATCTGCGGACTCGCCGCCGGTTCTGTCGTGCCGATCGTGACGAGTTGCACAACCAATCCGGAAACCGGTTCCAGCCAGTTTCTGCTCGTTGGTGAAGATGCGATTGCGTCCATGGCAACGTCCGCCTGGACAGAGATGAAGCAACAGACCCCGCAAACGAAAAACTCGGCGTTGAAGTCGCGAGTGAACAGAGTGTGGAACAAGATTTCGCATGGTGCAGGTCGGGCAGATCAGGATTGGGATGTCGCCGTTTTTGATACAGACGACGTGAATGCCTTTGTGATGCCTGGCAACAAGGTTGGCGTTTATCGCGGCATCACTGAACTCGTGGAAAATGATGACCAGCTATCATCGGTTCTCGGCCATGAAGTCGGTCACGTCGCTGGCAGACATGCGGCTGAGCGGTATTCTGTCGCCATGGCAGGTCAGATTGCCATGGTCGCAGGCGCGATTGCGGTCAATCAGTCAGACACGCTGCGCGATTATGGAAGCGCGATTGGCGCTCTTGGCGGCGCTGCCCTGCAGTTTGGCGTCCTCCTGCCCTATAGTCGTCGCCATGAGCTCGAAGCCGACCGGCTCGGCGTGGATTACATGCACAATGCAGGATACCGCGTCGCTGAAGCGCCGCGACTATGGGATTTGATGGCGGAGAAGGGCGGCGCACGTCAGCCTGAATTCATGTCGACACACCCTGATCCATTGAGACGCGCGGAAGAGCTTCGCAATTATATCAATGCGAAGAATTATGACCTCGTCTGATCAGGGCAGTGCGTTGAACAGTCTGATACCGGCGTCCTGACGCCGGTATATTTATGTCAATTCGCGAAAGGCGATGCGTTCGCCATGCATGGTGCAGTCTGCATTGAGAAGCGGTGCGAGCTTTTGCGCGACGGCTTCTGGTGTCGGAAGGCTGAGTGGATCCTCGCCCGGCATGGCGTCAGCGCGCATGTCCGTCCGTGTAGCGCCGGGGTCAAACAGGTTGACCTTCATCTTGGTGATACCGGTTTCAGCCGCCCAGGCGGCAACCATGCCTTCAAGACCGGCTTTTGACGCCTGATAGGCACCCCAGAAGGCCCGAGGGCGAGGTACGACACCAGATGTCATGAAGACAGCACGACCCGAATCGCTCAGGCGCAAAAGCGGATCAAATGACCGGATCAGCCGCCAGTTAGCTGTCAGGTTGATATCCACCGTGCTGGTGAAATCGGATGGCTTCAAAGTCTGAAGCGGACCTAGCGGACCCAGAACGCCCGCATTTCCGACCAGGCCATCGAGCTTTTTCCAGCGTTCATAAATGACCGCTGACAGGCGTTCGATGGAGTCCGGGTCAGTCAGGTCCATAGGAACCAGCGTGGCTTGTCCGCCAGCCGCCTTGATTTCATCATCCAGCGCTTCGAGAGCCCCTTTGCTACGCGCAAGCGCAATCACATGATGATTGTGACGAGTGGCGAGTTCCACACTGATGGCGCGTCCAATGCCTCTGGACGCCCCGGTGACGAGAGTAATGCGTTTTTCAGTCATGATTGAGCTGTATCAACCCTAGTCGTCGAGAAAAGACAACTGTTCATCGCCACGCCGGCCTTCATCATTGCGGCGGTCAATGAGACGTGTGGGGTAGTCGCCTGTGAAGCAGTGATCAGCATATTGAGGCGAATTCGGGTTGCGCTGGATATCACCAACAGCCCAGTAGAGACCCTCGACGGAGAGGAAGCCGAGACTATCGACTCCCAGTTCCTCGCTCATTTCCTCGAGTGAGTGGTTGGCAGCCAGCAAATCACGCTCGGATGGCATGTCGATGCCATAAAAGTCCGGGAATTTGATTGGCGGGCTGGCTGACCGGAAATGGATTTCCCGTGCACCGGCATCGCGGACCATCTGGACGATACGTTTTGAGGTCGTACCGCGGACGATGGAGTCATCGACGAGGACGACGCTTTTCCCGTCCAGTACCCACTTGTTTGGCGAGTGTTTCTTGGAAACGCTTGATTGGCGCTCTCCGGCCGTTGGCTGGATGAATGACCGGCCAACATAGTGGTTTCGGATGATGCCGAACTGGAATGGAATGCCGGATGCCTCTGAGAAGCCAAGCGCCGCCGGGTTGCCGCTGTCTGGAACAGGCACGATGACGTCAGCATTGGCAGGTGTTTCTTCAGCGAGACGAATGCCCATGCGGCGACGAACATTATAGACGCTCTGGCCCTGAATAATGCTGTCTGGCCGCGCAAAATAGACGAACTCAAACAGGCAGGGCGCTGATGAACGACGTCGGAAAGGCGTGAGGCTTTCGACGCCCTGATCTGTAATGATGACGATTTCGCCTGGTTCGACTTCTCGTACGAAATCAGCACCAACCGCGTCCAGCGCGCAGGTCTCAGACGCGAGCACACTGGTGCCGGATTTATCACCGAGGATCAGAGGGCGGAGACCTACCGGGTCACGTGCGCCGATCATCATGTTTTCTGTCAGAGCGACGAGCGCGTAGCCGCCTTCAATCTGAGAGATCGCATCGACAAAGCGCTCGGTAATCCGGGCTTTGTCTGACCGTGAAATAAGGTGGAGAATAACCTCGGTGTCCATGGTGGACTGAAAGATCGCACCAGCATCGACCAGCTGCTTGCGCAGCGCACGTGAATTGGTGAGGTTACCATTATGGGCACAGGCAAAACCGCCGCAATCGAGGTCGGCGAATATTGGCTGGATATTGCGGATAGCAGGTGTGCCCTGCGTGGGGTAGCGGTTGTGCCCGATGGCTGAGTTGCCGGGCAGACGCTCTTTCAGATTCTTGCCGAAATTCTCACCGACCAGGCCGGTATGGCGCTCATTATGAAAAAAGCCAGTTTTCTCATCGAAACTGGCAATCCCACAGGCTTCCTGGCCACGGTGCTGAAGGGCATGAAGACCCGATGCGGTCATTGCTGACGCCTGATCGTGACGGAAGACTCCGAATACTCCGCATTCCTCCCGGAGCTTGTCATCGTCATGGTCCCAATAAATCATGGCTAGATAGCTCCAGTGCTAATCCCGACCTTAGCGAGAGTCGGGCAAACTGTCAGGTAGGGCATCCTGAACTCCACGTTGGACGTCCGGTAGGATGCTCTGTACCCAGATAACTGCGTCAAGGAAATAGGGATAACTATAGGAATCCACAATCCATGAAATCTGCGCTTCCTCAATGAAGGGCTGGAATGCGAAAAGCAACAGAACAATGACAACAATTGCCCTGAAAATACCGAAGATCAGACCGGCCAAACGGTCGACCATGCCGATATCTGTTGTGGAGTGTACAAACTTGGAAAACTTGCGACCAAACCACGCAGCGAGAATATAAACGATCAGAAATGCCAGAACGATGACAATTCCATCTGCGATCATTTCGCTCCAGGATTCGGGCAGATATTCACGCAGAAGCGGACCCAGATGGATATAGGCGAAAAATGCAGCGGTGATGGCGACAGCAAATGCCAGAACGGAAGCGAGTTCGCGTATAAATCCGCGGGCAAGAGCCATCAGGCCTGAGAAGACCATCAGCAGCGCGACGATGGCATCGAAGAGTGTGAATGTTTCTGAGCCGAGAAGGTCACTCATGTTCTGTTTGATATCCCAGCATGTCTACCAGATCCGACAATTTTGCCAGCGACTTGTAGGTTAATCCACCATGTTGCTTTTCAGGGCCTTCCGGTCCGAAAGCATGTTTGAAACCCAATCGCTCTGCTTCTTTTATCCGGGTTGGCATTCGAGCGACAGGGCGAATTGCACCTGAAAGGGCGATTTCACCAAAAAATATCGATTTTTCAGGAAGCGGTTTGTCGGCGAGTGACGACACCAGTGCGGCTGCGGCCGCTAGGTCACCGGCCGGTTCGACCATTCGATAGCCGCCAGCGACCGACAGATAAATGTCTCTTGGCCCCATCTGGACACCGCATCGGGCCTCAAGAACGGCGATCAACATGGCTAATCGGTTGGTATCCCAGCCGACAACAGACCGCCGGGGCGTGCCATAGGCAGATGCACCCACAAGTGCCTGAACCTCGGCCAGAACGGGGCGCGAGCCTTCCATCGCGGCGAAGACTGCCGCGCCACCCGTGTCATCCTGTTCAGAGCTGAGAAACAGCGCGGATGGCTCTGGTGCAGGCGACAGCCCGAAGGCTGACATTTCGAAAATACCGATTTCGTCGGTCGGTCCGAACCGGTTTTTCACGGCGCGTAAAATTCTGAATTGGTGGCCCCGTTCACCTTCGAAATAGAATACCGTATCGACCATGTGCTCGACGACGCGGGGTCCGGCGATCTGGCCTTCTTTCGTCACATGCCCCACCAGAACGAGCGCGCAACCTGATTTTTTGGCAAAGCGTACGAGTTCCTGCGCGCAGGCTCTGACCTGGCTGACAGAACCGGGTGCGGCTTCAATACTGTCAGACCAGAGCGTCTGAATGGAATCGATAACGACAAAACCCGGTTTCGCCTTTTTGAGGGCTGACAGGATTTTTCGCAGATCCGTTTCGGTCGCCAGTTTCACGGGGCTGGTCGAAATCTTCAGACGGTCTGCGCGGTCCTGAATTTGCGCGGCGGCTTCCTCACCAGACACATAAACCGTGTCGACACCATTCCGCGCCAGACGGGCCGCGACCTGCAGGAGAAGCGTCGATTTTCCGATACCCGGATCGCCGCCAATCAGTGTCGCAGAGGCGGGAACAAGCCCGCCACCAAAAACGCGATCCAGTTCTTCCACGCCCAGCTGAATGCGCTCGGGAGCGTCGCGTCGCTCATCAAGGCTGGTGAAATCGAGATGGGCTGCAGCTTTTGACGATGCCGGCTTCAGTCCGCCAGGTGCAGATGCCACCGACTCTTCAGTCAGCGTATTCCATTCACCGCAGCCTTCGCATTTTCCGGTCCATTTTCCATGAACCGTGCCGCACGACTGACATACAAATTGAACTGTGGTTTTGGCCATTACATCGCTGGTTGGATCGGACCGTCTGCTCGCCCGTGAACAAACTGGTCGACATAGGCATTCCCTGAGTCGTCCACGCTGTCAGCAGGTCCGCGCCAGATGATCTTGCCATCAAACAGCATGGCGATCTCATCTCCGATCTTGCGCGCAGACGGCATGTCATGCGTGATGGACACAGAAGCAGCGCCGAGGCCTTTGACCTGCTCAACGATCAGATCATTGATCGCGTCTGCGGTGATCGGGTCGAGGCCGGTTGTTGGCTCATCAAAGAAAATCAGGTCTGGTTCGGTGGCAATGGCGCGTGCGAGGCCCACACGTTTCTGCATGCCGCCAGAGAGTTCTGACGGATAAAGGTCTGCGACCTCTGCACTCAGGCGCACTTTCTGAAGGGTCTGGATGGCGAGATCTTTCGCGTCCGAGCCGGACATTTTGCTATGATGGAGCAAACGAAACGCGACATTCTTCCAAATGGGCAGACTGTCGAATAGCGCTGCCCCCTGAAACAGCATGCCTGTACGTTTCAGCATGGCTTCACGGGCAGCACGATCATTGTGGGTCAGTTTCTTGCCGTCGAAAAAGATTTCGCCCTTGTCAGGCGCCATGAGGCCCAGCGCACACTTCAGAGACACAGACTTTCCCGTGCCAGAGCCACCAATGATGACCAGAGACTTGCCCGGCGCGACGTCAATATCAAAGCCATTCAACACGTGTTTCGGGCCGAAGGCTTTATGAACATCCTTAAGCTGAAGTAGAATGTCGGTCACAGCCCGATCCTCGCGAACAGAGTGGTGAGCAGGAAGTTAGAGAAGAAGATCAGAACGGCGCTTGAGACCACTGCCAATGTGGCCGCGCGGCCAACGCCTGACGCGCCGCCACGGCTGTTCGAGCCGTGATAGCATCCCATCAAGGCGACAATTCCGCCGAAGATGGCTGCTTTGATCATGCCGCCGGCGATATCGCTGCTGGTCACATAATTCATGGTGTTTCGAATGTAGAGACTGCCGCTGAAATCGAGCGTGCCGGTCGAAACGAGATAGCCGCCATAGACACCGATGATGTCTGCGATGAATACCAGGATAGGAAGGCTCAGCACGGCGGCCCAGAAGCGTGGTGCATAGAGATAACGGAATGGATCTGTCGAGAGCGTGTGAAGGGCATCAATCTGCTCTGTGACCTTCATCGTGCCAATTTCAGCAGCGATGCCTGCACTGACACGGCCTGCGAGCATGAGTGCGGCCAGAACAGGTCCAAGTTCACGGGTGATGCCCAGAACCACGATGTTTGGAACAAATTGTTCAGCGTTGAAGCGGGATCCGCCGACATAAATGTTCAGCGCAAGCGCTGCGCCAGTGAAAATTGCGGTCAGTCCGACGACAGGAAGCGAGAAATATCCGATGCGGATGATCTGACGGAGGATTTCCATCACGTAGAGCGGAGGAGTGATCGCCGCGATTTTTACGCGTCCGGCAAAGGCTGCCAGGCGTCCGGCTTCCTGCAGGATTGAGAGCGTTGCGGCTCCGACCCATTGGAAGGGTTTCAGAAAAATAGGAATATCAGCTCCCACGCCTAGTCTCCCAGTGTACGCCAGTTTTTGCAGATGCGCCCGCCAAGTCGAGACGTCAACTCATAACCCAGAGTTCCGAGCGCTTCAGCCTGAATTTCAAGCCCGGCCTTCGGACCAATAAACTCTATCCTGTCACCTGTTTTGGGTCTCGTCTCAAGGTCAGAAACATCGATTGTCGTCAGGTCCATCGAAACGCGACCGAGAACGGGGCAGGGTGTGCCTTTGAGGACACCAAAACCATAGTTTGAAGCCGACCTCAGATAGCCATCGGCATAACCGAGCGCCACGGTCGCGACAGTCATGTCTGTTCGTGCTGTAAAAGTGCTTCCATAACCGACCGGATCACCAGCCTTGAGGTCAAACACGCTCAGAATTGGGGCGGTGAGTGTGAGAGCGGGTGTCAGTTTGATAGACGGCGGGTAAGCCGGGCCACCGCCATACAAACCGATGCCGGGTCGTACGAGGTCGAAATGATAGTCGTCGCCGAGATAAATGCCGCCCGTTGATGAGAGACTTTTTCGTGCTGAAGGGAAATCAGCGGCAACCGATTTGAACAACTCCAATTGTTTGTCATTCAGTTCGGAGTCGGAACGATCGGCTTGAGCGAGGTGGCTCATCACCAGAGCGGGCATCTGGTCCTGGCAAAGGGCCTTAACTGCCTCGACATCTTCCACACGAATGCCTAGGCGATTCATTCCGGTATCGAAATGAAGCGCAAAACCCTGATTTAATTGGCTAGTTTTCCAGAATTTGATGTCATCAAGTGTGTTGCAGACCGGGCGAAGTGCTGCGGCAGCGACGTCATGGAGGGTTTGCTCAGAAACGCCGTGAAAGACATAAATGTCTGCGTCGTCGCCGACGGCCTCGCGAACATCGACGCCCTCATGTGGGTAGGCGACGAAAAATGTGCGACAGCCATTTTCGAAGAGCGCGGACGCGGTTTGCGCTGCGCCATGGCCATAAGCATCAGCTTTGACGACGGCTGAAACTTCTGCACTGGGGCACAAAGACTGCAGCGCCTGATAGTTTGCAACAATCGTCGTCAGACTGATTTCGGCTGCCGGCCGATCAGCCGGGCTCGGCACTGCTTCAGCGATCGGCGCTGAAGTGCGTTTTGTCGAGATTGCTGAATTTTGTAATGTTGGGGTCAAAGTGCAATTCTACCTTACCGATCGGGCCGTGACGCTGTTTTGCCACGATAAGTTCGGCAACATTGCGGAGACGCTCCATTTTATCCTGCCATTCCGCAAATTTTTCACCAGCATCGTCGGGCTCTTGTCGCTCCAGATAATAGGATTCCCGGAAAACAAAGAGCACCGCGTCCGCATCCTGCTCGATGGAGCCGGATTCGCGAAGGTCGGAAAGTTGTGGGCGCTTGTCGTCACGTTGTTCAACGTTCCGCGAAAGCTGTGACAAGGCAATCACGGGAATATTGAGTTCTTTGGCCAGTGCCTTAAGGCCCATTGTGATTTCACTGACTTCCTGGACACGGCCCTGCGCGCTCTTGGCGCCAGACCCTGTAATCAGCTGAAGATAGTCGATCACGAGGAGATCTAGACCATGGCTGCGCTTTTGACGGCGCGCACGGGCAGAAAGCTGAGAAATAGAGATACCGCCGGTATCGTCGATATAGAGCGGCAGGGATTCGAGCTCTGCAGCAGCATCACGAAGCTTGTCATACTCATGACGTTCGAGGTCGCCCTGACGAATGCGGTGGGACTGAACCCCGGATCGCTCAGCCAGAATACGTGTCGCGAGCTGTTCAGATGACATCTCCAGAGAGAAAAAGCCGACGACCCCGCCATCTTCCAGAACGCGCTGGCCTTGTTCATTGTGTCGCTCTTTGAAGGCTGCGGCCACGTTATAGGCCACGTTCGTCGCCAGAGACGTTTTGCCCATGGATGGACGACCGGCAAGGATCAGAAGGTCGGAATTGTGGAGACCGCCAAGCTTGCCGTCCATATCCGAAAGGCCGGTCGAAATACCGGCGATCTTGCCGTCGCGCTGATAGGCAGCTGTGGCTGATTCGATCGATTCGGTGATCGCAGACCCGAACGTCTTGAATCCACCTCGCGCAGAACCGCGCATAGCGAGCGTGCTGAGTTGTTTCTCAGCGGTCTCAATCTGAGCCTGTCCGGGAATGTCGTCTTGCGGATGGGCTGCCTTGGAGACCATGCTCGCGCCGATATCAATCAGCTCCCGCCGAATGGCGAGATCGCGCACAATATGCGCGTAGTCGACAATCTCCGGTCCGAATGCTGCGTGATCGAGAAGCTCGGCCAGATAGGTTGCGCCACCAATCTGATCCAGTTCCCCCTTTTTGGAGAACTCGTCGTGGAGCGTAACGCCATCGGCCATTTTGCCATTCGGGATGAACTTGGCGAGGACGCCATAAATCGATCTGTGCGACGGACTATAGAAATCCGTGTCGATCAGCAGTTCGGAAACCCTGTGATAGGCATTGTTGTCAAAGAGGATCGCGCCCAGAATTGCCGCTTCTGCAGCAGTGTTGTGAGGCGTATCCTGTTTGGCATTGGGTGTGGGGTCGTCGTAAGGCATGGCGTAGAGGGTTAATAGTTTCTTGACGGATAATCACGTCTTGACTTTAGCAGATTCGCAGCGCTCCCCGTTATTCACAGGGGGTAGGAAAAACCCTCTCGGAAAAGAAAAAGGCCGGTATGAGATATACCAGCCTTTATGTTGTTGAAATTCAGTGTGTTGATCAGATCACTTTTCGAATTCGATCCCGCCACGCTTTCCGCTCGCCCAGCGGACAGTGCCTTTTTTCGGGCCGTTATAATAAAGGTCGAACATCTGACCGACCTCAGAGGGAGAAACGCCCTCAACGCCGATACCACCAGTGCCTTCATCGATAACATGAGCTGAAATGGCTTTGCTTTTGCCCTTGATCTCGACCTTCTCACCGTAAACTGGTTTGCGTTCGCGCTTGCGGCGCTCAGAAATGGATTCGCGCTGGTGCAGGAATTCAGACACCTCAACAAGCAGGTCAATGACCTTCTTGCTCGCTTCATCCATCTGGGACAGGGCAGCCATTGCAGCCTGGGTGTCTTTTCGCTCATGTGCAGCCAGTGCCGCTTTAGCAAATTTGTGGACATCCTGGTGAGGGCCGTTGAGCGATTTGAAGGCCTCAAGGTCACGAACTGAATGTTCAGAGATGCTGTCATACCACTTGCCGAGGCGGCAGGAATGGTTGTCTGGCACTTCTGATGCTTTCCAGTTCTGGCGACCGAGAACGGTATCGACAACACGTTTGTTGAATAGAACGTGGTCAATCTTCGCCATTTCGCAGAGCGACCGGCCAGAGGTTCCCCGGAACCACTTGGTTGCTGATTGCGACATGCGGTCATTGCCCTTGTGCATGGCATCAGAGATGTCATCCAGACAGTCAGCATTTTCTTTGGTGAGTTCGGCCATGCCTGAGACGTGACCACTGATCTCGCCAGCAGATCCCTTCTGCTGCTCAAGGATCGACGCGACTTCCGACATGCTGTTTGCAACACTGCCCATCTGATGACCAGCAGACTCAATGTGCTCGCTGGCTGTGTTGAGTGTGGTTTCGCCGGTTTCGATCGCTTCGCGGGTTTCCGCAAAGTTCGCGCTGATGCGGTCGATTTCCTGCTGCAGGGTCTGGATGCGACCGGCGACATCTTCGGTTGCTGACGCTGTCTGGTTGGCGAGTGCTTTGACTTCGCTGGCGACGACTGCAAATCCGCGTCCGGCTTCGCCTGCACGAGCGGCTTCGATCGTCGCATTGAGGGCCAGAAGGTTCGTCTGATCGGCAATGGACTGGATGACGCCCATCACGGCGTTGATTTCTTTCGCAGCTTCCTGAAGCGAATTCAGGCTTTCATTGCTGCGCTCGGCAGTGTCAGACACAGTCGAGATGGCTGCGCGGGCTTTGACAACGCCCTGTACGCCTTCATTGAGGCGGGTGTTGGTGTCTGCTGCGGCGTCAGCAGCCTGCTGGCTGGTTGCTGACAACTGCTCGATTGACGAAACGAGCTCTTCAACCGCGGCAGCAACAGACTCGCTGGAGCTCATTGCTCTGTTGGTGCTGTTATTGACGATAGCGAGTTGCAGGGAAACCTTGTTCAGGTCGACGATGGAATCCGAAATCGTGCGGAGGTTCTGATAGTCATTATCCTCACGCCATTCGATCGCATCCTGATCGGTCATCTGCGTAGAATAGCTCTCATTTGCGAGCGCCATGTCGAGGAACATGCGCGCCACAAAGACCTGGGCGGCATCAGCGGCGCGTTGCGGTGTGAAACGGTGCTGTTTGAGGATGGCAGGAATGGCCGCCATCATCACACGACCATAGCCGGCAATAAACCAGTCTGACGTCAGGCCGACCCGCACGTGCGCAGAGCCAACAATTCGGGCTTCTTTGGCGACAGAGCCTTCATCTTCGGAAGAGAACACATTCTGCCAGTGCTTGATCTGGTATTCGGTCAGGTCGCCAGTGGTGTGCTTGGAATCGGCGAGCTTTTGCGCCAGAGGTCCGACATTCGCGAGACGCTTATAGAAATCCGCAAGAATGCCGCGAAGGCTGGGTTCGATTTCGGCCCATACAGCTTTCGCTCGTGCGCCGTTGGGATCGTCAGGCAGAAGATAGTTGAAAAGCTCGCTTTTGAAGCTGTTGGTCGACGGTGTCTCTGTCGGTAGACTCTTTGCAGTGGCCTCACTCATGACCGGTGTTCCTGTTCCTAAACACAAAATTTGCAAGGAGCAGTACCAAATATTGCTATAGAGATTCCTAATTTCTCGCGGTCATTTGTTTATAGAGTTGCGTTTGACCTGCGACAAAATAGCAAAGCCGCAGGGGATACCTGCGGCTTTGAAAGGTCTTTGGACCTATATTTGAACTGGACTTAGTCTTCTTCAGACGGTCCACGCTCAGCAGCAACTTCTGCTGCAACTGCTGCCATTTCAGAAGCCTGAGCTTCCTGGTCAGCGCGTTGCTCAGCGAGAGCTGCTTCAATGACGTTCTCGCCAGAAGCCTGACGTTCAGCTTCGTCTTCAGAACGTGCAACGTTCATCGTAACGGAGATGACGACTTCAGGGTGAAGGCGGATCTGAACTTCGTGCAGACCGATCGTTTTGATTGGCTCGTTCAGGAGAACCTGACGACGCTCAACTTTCGTACCGGACTCGGTGCTGGCTTCAGCAACGTCACGCGCAGCGACAGAACCGAAGAGCTGACCGTTTTCACCAGCCTGACGGATCAGGACGAAAACTTTGCCATCGAGAGCTTCACCGTGAGAGGCCGCTTCTGCGCGGTTTTTCTCATTGCGGGCTTCGATCTGAGCTTTTTCAGCTTCAAAACGTGCACGGTTGGCGTCAGTCGCGAGAAGAGCTTTGCCTTGCGGGATCAGATAGTTCCGCGCAAAACCGTTCTTGACTTCAACTTCGTCACCAATCGTGCCGAGTTTCTCAACGCGTTCGAGAAGGATGATTTGCATTGGTCGATCCTCTTACTGAACGCTGAACGGCAGCAGAGCAAGAACGCGTGCGCGTTTGATTGCCTGAGCAAGTTTGCGTTGTTTCTTCTGGCTGACAGCCGTGATGCGGGCAGGAACAATCTTGCCTTTTTCAGAGATGTAGCGCTGAAGCAGTTTGACGTCTTTGTAATCGATCGCCGGAGCATTTTCACCGGAGAACGGGCACACCTTGCGACGGCGACCAAACGGACGACGTGCAGGCAGGTTGGAGATGTTCATCTTTCCAGCTTTGGACATCTTATCGTCTCCTAGTCTTTGCGGCGGCGGTCATCACGATCTTTGCGAGCAATGATCGGTGATGGTTCGTCTGAAAGTTCTTCGACCTTGATGGTCATGTGACGCATGATGTCATCATTGATGCGAAGACGGCGGTCGAGTTCCTGAACGGCAGAAGCAGGCGCATCAATGTTCAGGAGAGAGTAGTGACCCTTACGGACCTTGTTGATCGGGTAAGCGAGGTTACGCAGACCCCAGTACTCGGACTTGCCGACTTTACCGTTTTCATCTTCGATGATTTTTGTGATGTCTTCGACCAGTGCTTCCACCTGTTGTGGTGAAATATCAGGACGGGCTACGAAGACGTGCTCGTAGAATGCCATAAATTTTGACCCTTTGGCAAAAAAGCGGCACTTGCTGGCAAGGGAGACAACAAATGATGGCCCTGCTTCACTATTGAAACAGGCCGCTTTTCAATGAAGCGGCGCTTAAACCTCAAAACGGCCAAAATTGCAAGTGACTTGTCTTTTGCGATGCATCTGATTAGGGCAGGGCGCTCAAAAGGGAATTGAGAATGAGTCACACAGCTTTCATTTTTCCAGGTCAGGGCGCTCAGTTTATCGGCATGGGCAAGGAATTGGCTGACAATTTTGTGTCTGCCAGAGCCGTGTTCGATGAAGTCGATGAGGCGCTTGGTGAGTCGTTTTCAGAGCTGATCTGGAACGGGTCAGAGGAAGAGCTCAAATTGACTGCGAACACGCAGCCAGCGCTGATGGCTGTCAGTCTGGCGGCCGTTCGCGCGCTTGAGACAGATTTCGGCGTGTCCATCGCGACCGGAAAATATGTGGCCGGCCACTCGCTTGGTGAGTACTCAGCGCTGGCAGCTGCTGGCGCGATCTCGATTGCGGACGCAGCACGTCTTCTGCGCTTCCGTGGTGAATCAATGCAAAAAGCTGTGCCTGCTGGTGAAGGTGCTATGGCGGCGCTTCTTGGTGCGACGCTGGAGCAGGCTGAAGCGGCATGCGAGGCGGCAGGTGGCGTCTGTGAAGTCGCCAATGACAACGCACCCGGCCAGGTCGTTCTCTCCGGCGCGAAGGCTGCTGTTGAAAAGGCTGCTGAGTGGGCTGGCGAGAACGGTGTGAAGAAAGCCGTTCTGTTGCCAGTCAGCGCACCTTTCCATTGCAGCCTCATGCAGCCAGCAGCTGACGCTATGGCCGAAGCGCTTGCCAAAGTAGAACTTGGCTCGCCTTGCATCCCAGTGTTTGCGAACGTGACCGCAGCACCGGTTTCTGACGCTGATCAGATCCGTAAACTGCTTGTCGAACAGGTGACGGCGCGTGTACGCTGGAGAGAAAGCGTTGAGAAAATGGCTGAAGACGGCATTTCTCGCATGGTTGAATGTGGCGCTGGCAAAGTTCTGACGGTAATGAACCGTCGAACGGTCCGATCACTTGAGGGAGTTGCCCTGGGAACACCAGAGGACCTCGAAAAATTTGCGTCTGCACAAACACAAGACTGATTTGAAGTCAGGAAAGGGAGGGTCGTTCTTTGTTCGATCTGACAGGTAAAACAGCGCTCGTTACCGGAGCTTCAGGTGGCATTGGCCGCTCAATCGCCGCAGCTTTGTCTGCGCAGGGCGCGCGGGTTGCGCTTAGCGGTACGCGTGAGGCTGTTCTGCAGGAAGTCGCGTCGACGCTTCCAGGCGAATCACACATTGCGACATGTAATTTGTCGGATATGGAAAGCGTGGCGTCTCTGGTGCCGACCGTTGATAAGGAATTTGGCCCGGTCGATATTCTGGTCGCAAATGCTGGGATCACGCGCGACAAACTGCTTATGCAGCAGAAAGAAGATGATTGGGACACGGTTCTGGATGTGAACCTGAAAGCCTATTCTGTTCTCGCGCGGACATGCGTGCGCGGTATGATGAAACGCCGTTTCGGCCGGATCATCGGTATTACGTCCATTGTCGGCGTGATGGGTAATCCCGGCCAAACAAACTATGCGGCGTCAAAAGCCGGAATGATCGGGTTTTCAAAGTCGCTTGCTCAGGAAATCGCGAGCCGTGGGATCACTGTAAACTGTGTGGCACCCGGCTTCATCAAGTCGCCAATGACCGATGAATTGTCTGATGCGCAAAAAGAAGCGCTTTTGGGCGGTATTCCGATTGGACGTTTGGGGTCAGGTGATGATATTGCTTCGGCGTGTGTCTATCTTTCCAGCGAGGAAGCCGCTTACGTCACAGGCCAGACCCTTCATGTGAATGGTGGGATGGCAATGATTTAGAGCTGTTTCTGGTGAAGGAAAAGCCAGTATAGCCAATAGTCAAGCCGCAAAACATGTGCTAGCGGCGCAACACGCAAGCAGTTAAGAAGCATGAAGTTGACTGCACGCTCCATAGTTAGAAGGAAGATGAAATGTCTGATGTTTTCGAACGTGTGAAGAAAATCGTTGTCGAAAACCTCGAAGTCGAAGCTGACAAAGTGACCGAGGCCGCAAGTTTTATTGACGACCTTGGTGCTGACAGTCTCGACCTCGTTGAACTGGTCATGGCATTCGAAGAAGAATTCGGTGTTGAGATTGAAGACGAAGTTCAAGAGAACATCCGCACCGTTGGCGATGCGGTTACCGAGATCAAGAAAACTCAGGGCTAGGTTCTGATTATGCGGCGGGTTGTCATTACAGGTATCGGTCTGGTCACTCCTCTTGCGGGCAACCGGGAGGCGAGCTGGAAACGTCTGATCGAAGGGCGCTCTGGCGCGCAGAAGATCGATCTGTTTGAAACAGACGACCTGCCGTGTAAAATCGCGGCTCAGGTCCCATGGACCACGGGTCGTGGCGGCGGTGAAGGCGATCCTGATGCGTTCGATCCTGATCGTGCAGGATCTGCAAAGGAACGTCGCCGCGTTGGCGAATTCATCGTCTATGGCATGGCGGCTGCGGCTGAAGCCATTGAGGATTCAGGCTGGGTGCCTGAGACCGAAGAAGACAAATGCATGACCGGTGTTCTGATCGGTTCAGGTATTGGCGGTCTTCCGGAAATCGCCGAAACGACAAAAATTCTCGAAGAAAGCGGTCCACGTAAAGTGAGCCCATTCTTCATCCCAAGCGCTCTGATCAATCTGTGCTCCGGTCAGGTTTCGATCAAGCACGGCTTCAAAGGCCCGAACCATTCTGTCGTGACAGCCTGCGCCACCGGTGCACATGCGATTGGTGATTCGGCGCGTCTCATTCAATACGGTGACGCCGACGTAATGGTCGCTGGCGGAACCGAAGGCTCGCTCTGCCGTCTGGCGATTGCGGGTTTTGCGGCAGCAAAAACGCTGTCCACAAAGTTCAATGACGAGCCAGAACGTGCGTCTCGTCCATATGACAAGGACCGCGATGGCTTCCTGTTTGGCGAAGGCGCGGGCGTTCTTGTTCTTGAGGAATATGAGCACGCGAAGAAGCGTGGCGCGAAAATCTATGCCGAAGTTCTGGGCTATGGCCTGTCCGGCGATGCGCACCACATCACTTCGCCGGCTGAAGACGGAAATGGCGGTTATCGCGCCATGGAAATGGCTCTGCGTCACGCTGGCCTTAAACCGTCTGACATTGACTACGTGAACACCCACGGCACATCGACACCAGTCGGTGACGAGATCGAAGTCCGCGCGATCGAGCGTCTTTTCGGTGACGCTGTGAAAGGTCTGTCGCTGTCATCAACCAAATCATCCATCGGTCACCTTCTGGGTGCTGCTGGCGCAGTTGAAGGTGCCTTCACCGCTCTGGCAATTCAGAGCGGCATGATCCCGCCGACGCTGAACCTCGAAAATCCATCTTTCGAGAGTGAAATCGACCTGACTCCGCTCAAGTCTAAAACACGCGATATCAAGTATGCGCTTTCCAACTCCTTTGGATTTGGTGGCACAAACGCTGCGCTCGTTCTTGGCCGGGTGGACGACTGACGTTAGTCTTTCAGCCACCTTGGTTCTGAGTCGGGAAGTCACCCCATGAAATGGTTAGCCAGGATCTTCGTGATCCTCCTGATTCTAGCTCTTATTGCAGGTGGCGCAGCACTGGCTGGCCTGAAGTGGTTCGAAGCAAAAATCACTTCCCCCGGACCAATGGCTGGCAGTGAAGATCAGATCGTGTTTGTGCCGCGCGGCTCCGGTGTGTCCTCTATTGGCCAACGCCTCGAAGAAGCTGGCCTGATTGATGATGCCAGACTGTTCAGGCTGGCTGCACGTTTCGAGCAGGTCGATGCAGACCTGAAGGCTGGCGAGTATCTGGTGCCGGCTGATTCCAGCATGGTGGACATTCTCGAGCTCATGGCATCTGGGAAGGTCCTTCTTCACAATCTGACGATTGTGGAAGGGTCAACCGTGGCGCAGGCCATGCGCGCTATTGAAACTGCAGACTTCCTGACAGGCGACATGCCGGAAACTCCACCGGAAGGCAGTTTGCTCCCTGAAACGCATGCTTTCACGCGCGGAACGACGCGCGCCGAAGTCGTAGAGATGTTCAAGACCTATCAGGACAATCTTCTCGACGAGATCTGGGACGCACGGGCTGAAGGTCTGCCGATCGATTCGAGAGAAGACGCGATTATTCTGGCGTCGATCGTCGAAAAGGAAACCGGCAGTGTCGGAGATGAAGACCTTGTTGCGAGTGTCTTCGTGAACCGTTTGAAACTCGGTATGCGCCTCCAGAGCGATCCGACCATCATTTATGGTATCTCCAAAGGTGAGCGCCTGATGCGCACCCTGCCGGATGGTCGAGAGGTTCAGCGCGGCCTTTTCCGGTCTGAGATTGATCGTGTAACGCCGTACAACACTTATCAGGTAGATGGGCTCCCACCGACGCCAATCTGTAATCCGAGCGAGGCTGCATTGCGCGCCGTTCTGCAACCAGCTGAATCCGACTATCTGTTCTTTGTTGCAGATGGATCAGGCAATCACGCATTTTCCAGGACCAATGCGGAACATAATCGAAATGTTGCCCGCTGGCGTCAGATTGAGGCTGAACGCCGACGCGCCGAGCAGGGAGGGTGACGATGCTATCCAGTATGACGGGCTTTGGATCGGCCGGTGGTGAAACCGATAACACAAGCTGGCAGTTCGAGATCAAATCGGTGAATGGCCGTGGTCTGGATGTGCGCCTGCACCTGCCAAATGGTTGCGAGGGACTGGAAGCGCCAATCCGCAATGCCATCAAGTCGAGCTTCGGCCGCGGCAATATGCAGGCATCTTTGCAGATTTCCGACAAACGGCAGTCTCAAAGTTTGTCGGTCAATACGCAGCTATTAACGTCTCTTGCGCGTCGTGCCCGTCTGCAGGACCGGCTTACCGGTAATCCGGGATTGACGCGTGCGAGCGATCTGTTCGCTTTGAGAGGTGTGTTGTCAGGCGAGAAATCAGCTGGTGAAATCTCCGCTGAGTCTGATATCGGCAAAGCGATCTTCGAAACTGTTCAGGAAAGTCTCTCAGCGCTTGCAGAAAGCCGTCAACGGGAAGGTCAGTCGCTTCATGACGTGCTGACACGCGTGATCTCCGACATGGAAGCTGTTGTGTCAGAGGCCAAGGGAACCGCTGACCTGCAGCCCTCGATGATCATGAGCCGCCTCAGCGAAAAGGTGAACTCGCTCCTTCAGGACAGTCGACTCAGCGAAGATCGGCTCGAGCAGGAAGTCGCAATTCTGGTCACCAAGGCAGATGTCACCGAAGAGCTGGATCGCCTTGATGCCCATCTCAAGGATGGGACACGGCTGATCAATTCGAAAGGTCCGGTTGGACGAAAGCTTGATTTTCTGTCTCAGGAGCTCCTTCGCGAGGCCAATACGATGGGAAGTAAGTCCGCTAGCCTTGAAATGACGCGCCATTCGCTGTCTTTGAAAACCCTGATCGATCAGTTCAAGGAGCAGGCCGCAAATGTCGAGTGATATCGGACCCCGTCGCGGCCTCATGCTGGTGATTTCCAGCCCGTCAGGTGCTGGCAAGACGACTCTGTCGCGGATGATCCTTCAGCGGCATTCGGATGTCACTCTGTCGGTTTCGGCAACCACACGTGCGCCGCGCCCTGGCGAAGAGGACGGTGTGCACTATCATTTCGTTGAGCGAGATGATTTCCGGTCGATGGTGAATGAGCGTGAGTTTCTGGAATGGGCGCGCGTGTTCGACCACTTCTACGGAACGCCCCGTGCAGCTGTTCAGCAAGAGCTTGAGAACGGAAATGACGTCATCTTTGACGTCGATTGGCAGGGCGCTGATGCGATCCACGATCAGATGCCCAATGATGTTGTGTCGGTATTTATTCTTCCGCCAAGTATCGAAGCGCTCCGTAAGCGCCTGGAAGCGCGACCGGGCTCTGATCCTGAGAAAGTTTCCCGTCGTATGGCAGGTGCGCGGAATGAAATCCGTCATTGGCGACGCTATGACTATGTCATCATCAATGAAAATATTGATCAGGCTTATGCAGAGCTCGAAAACATCCTTTTATCAGAACGTCGCAAACGCCTGCGCCAGCTCCGACTTGAGAACCTTGTTCAGGAATTGCTGGACGAGGACTGAGCGGCTAGCCACGCCTCTGTCAGAGTTCTGAATTCGGATTGGGAGAGGGTTTCCGCACGACGTGTCGGGTCAATCCCGGCCTGGGACAGAAGCTCCTCTGTTGTCAGGCCAGTCGGCACAATGCTCTTTAAACTGGCTCGAAGCATTTTTCGGCGCTGGCCAAAAGCCGCGGCAGCCACAGTCTGCAGGTGTTCCACAGAGTTGAAACGCTCGTTTTCCGGAAGCGGAAAAAGCGTTGCCACGGACGAAGCAACCTTTGGCGGCGGTTTGAACGCGCCAGGCGGCAGAGTAAAGGCGATACGGGTTCTCATGACCGACTGGGCGAGCACAGCCAGTCGACCATAATGATTGCTGTTCGCTGGCGCACAGATACGCTGAGCAACCTCTTTCTGGAACATAAGCGACATCTCGCCAAACAGATCCAGCCGTTGCAGCCAGCCGACCAGAAGCGGCGTGCCGACATTATAGGGCAGATTGGCAACAATCATTACAGGCGGCTTGAGCCCCTCTTCGCGAATGAGATCATCCCAATCCGTTTTCATGGCATCGGTGAGACGCACC
>NZUJ01000078.1 GCA_002701295.1 Ponticaulis sp.
TCATCAGACCAATTGCTCGTTTCATCTCTATTCCCCTTTGACCCTTCGCAGGTCATGCCATCACTCTACGTGCTCAAACTGTGCCATACTGGCGCAGACGGAGCTTACCTTGCAGGTCTCGTGCCCCTTGCCTTTTTACTTGTAGACGAGCGGCCCATCCCTTCCAAAAGCTTTCCCCCAATAAGAGAGTCTTCAGCGCCTCTATCTCATATAAGAATACTTTGAATTACAGAATATTGGCTCTGAATGCTCAAGCGATGCATGAGAATAAGCAATTCTCATCAGCTAAATGCCGAACAATTTCTCATTTCGACTTCGTCACTGACCAAAAATCCGGACTCGCGGACGCGACCCAACACAAATCAACAGCCCTCGCGTGATTTACCACAATACACCACCTGCGGGAGATTTTCAGACCAGACAAAAAGAAGGCCCCGTCACAGGAACGGGGCCAACTTCTGTATTAGAAAGAGAATCCTGGTTGGCTTTCGACCGGATTATTCAGCAGCGACATCAACCGGAGAGGTCGAACGGATCAGGTGGTCGAACGCGCTGAGGGCAGCTTTGGAGCCCTCGCCCATGGCGATGACAATCTGCTTGTATGGCACGGTTGTGCAGTCACCTGCCGCAAACACACCAGCAACAGAGGTTTCAGCGCGGTCATTGACGACAATCTCGCCATAACGACTGAGCTCCACCGAGTCTTTCAGGAACTCGGTATTCGGGACCAGTCCGATCTGTACGAACACGCCTTCCAGATCGACGGTCGCTTCTTCATCGCTGGCCCGGTCTTTGTATTTTAGAGCCGTGACCTTCGATCCATCTCCGACAACTTCAGTCGTCTGCGCATTGGTGATGACTTTGACGTTCGGCAGGCTGTGAAGTTTGCGCTGCAGAACTGCGTCCGCTTTCAGTTCGGTCATGAATTCCAGCACAGTTACTTCTGCAACGAGGCCAGCAAGATCAATTGCCGCTTCGACGCCTGAATTGCCGCCACCGATAACCGCGACGCGCTTGCCCTTGAACAATGGGCCATCACAGTGTGGACAGTAAGCCACGCCTTTATTCTTGTATTCCGCTTCGCCCGGGACATTCATGTTTCTCCAGCGCGCACCGGTTGCCAGAATAACTGAGCGGGATTTCACTGAAGCGCCACTCTCAAGCTGGACCTCAATCAGACCACCAGGCGAGCTCGCCGGAATGAGCTTACTGGCCTTTTGGAGGTTCATAATGTCGACATCATACTCTTTGACATGTTCCTCGAGTGAGGCTGCGAGTTTTGGGCCTTCTGTGTGTGGCACAGAAATGAAGTTCTCAATCGCCATCGTGTCGAGAACCTGTCCGCCAAACCTTTCGGACACGACGCCAGTATTAATGCCTTTCCGTGCGGCATAGATCGCAGACGCGGCGCCCGCTGGACCCCCGCCGACGACAAGCACGTCAAAAGCAGCCTTTTCGGCGATTTTTTCGGCTTCACGCGCAACTGCACCAGTGTCGATCTTTGCCAGAAACTCTTCAACGCCCATGCGGCCCTGAGTGAATGTCTCACCGTTCAGAAGAACGGTTGGCACGGCCATAACCTCACGTTTTTCGACTTCGTCCTTGAACAAGGCGCCATCGATTGATGTGTGGTGGATATGCGGGTTGAGAATGGCAAGCAGGTTGAGCGCCTGCACGACATCCGGACAATTCTGGCAAGACAGAGAGAAGTAGGTTTCGAAATAGAGATCCTGCGCAGGCTTGAGCGCCTTGATCTGTTCGATCGTCTCATCCTCGATGCGCGGCGGGTGTCCACCGACCTGTAGAAGCGCCAGAACCAGAGATGTGAATTCATGCCCCATTGGCAGACCAGCGAAGGTGACTTTCACTTCCGGGTCTTCAGCTCGGACGATGTCGAAGCTCGGCGTGCGCTCGTCCGCGCCGCCATCCTTCACAGTCACTTTTTCAGAGGCCTCCGCGATATCGTTGAGAAGGGCGCGAAGTTCGCTGGATTTTGGCTGCTCATCGAGATGCGACACGAGTTCGATCGGCGTGCGCAGGTTCTCGAGATAGGTCTTCAGCTGGGTTTTCATTCCGGCATCAAGCATGGTCAGGCTCCGTAAGCTCTATGAATATGCGTGAACGCACATACCCATACAAATAGTCAGTTTAATTCGATTTTCCATTGGTCGGGAAACGGATCCGGAAGACCGATCCGTAACCGGACCAATGGCAACTGGCGCGCATGGGGGAGGGGGGAAGTTTGCGCGCCAGCGCCAAGGTTCAAGAGCTTTGAGGGCTCTTAGATTTTACCAACGAGGTCCAAAGATGGCGCGAGTGTTTTCTCGCCTTCTTCCCATTTTGCAGGGCAGACTTCGCCTGGGTTGTTGCGGACATAGATCGCAGCTTTCAGCTTGCGGAGAAGCTCAGAAGCGTTACGGCCCACGCCTTCACAAGAGATTTCCATGAACTGGATCACACCATCGGGGTCGACCAGGAATGTGCCACGGTCAGCAAGACCAACGCCAGGACGCATGACGTCGAAATTGTTGGTGATCGCACCAGACTGGTCGCCAAGCATTGGGAAGTTGATCTTGCCAATTGCAGGCGAAGAATCATGCCAAGCTTTGTGAGAGAAGTGTGTGTCAGTAGATACAGAGTAGATCTCAGCGCCAAGCTTCTGGAATTCGCCGTAAAGGTCTGCAAGGTCTTCGAGTTCTGTTGGGCAGACGAATGTGAAGTCAGCCGGATAGAAGAAGAAGATTGCCCATTTGCCCTTCGTGTCAGCGTCGGTCAGCTCTTTGAACTCTCCGTTGTGGAAAGCCATCGTTTTAAACGGTTTAATCTCGGTATTGATAAGTGCCATGGGTAACGTCCTTTCATGTCTGGCAATCGCCTTAACCCCTATATGATAGGAGCCGGACATTATTCAAATTTATAATATTTATAGATGCGATAGAGGCAATCTATGCCTCGCCAGACCGTCTTTTGCTGACAAATACGGAGCCTCAGACGGGTAGCGGGCGAATTTCTATCGGCTAAAGTGGTCGGGTCATAATACTGCAAAACTCGGAGCCGTGAGGTGGCGGAATTTATCGATTTAATTTGATAAATCGCGAACAAGCCATAAATTGAATTTATGAATTTACCTTCGCTCCGACAATTGCAGTTCCTGGACGCACTCGCGCGCGAGAAATCATTCTCTCGCGCCGCTGAAAGCATGCATGTCACGCAGCCAACCCTGTCGACCGCAATTCGTGAACTCGAAGCCATTCTTGATACGCAACTGGTTGAACGCGAGGCTCGCGGGGCAACACTGACGCCGGTTGGTGTCGAAGTCGTCTCACGGGCCCGCAATCTCTTGTCAGACGCTGAAGATCTGGTAGTCGCCGCAAAAGGGTCGAGCGAACCGCTGTTCGGCGCCTTCCGGCTCGGCGCCATTCCGACAATCGCGCCATTCATCCTGCCGCGCATCATGAAGCACCTTAAGGCAAACTATCCAAGCCTGACCCTCTATCTGCGGGAGGATCAGACTGCGCGACTTCTGGATGATCTACGCGCACGCCGGATTGATGCTGCGCTGATCGCGCTTCCTTATGAAGCGAACGGCATCGAAACCGAGGCGGTTTTCGACGATGAGTTCCTGTTGGCCTGTCCGAAAGGTCACCCGCTTGGCGAGGACGGAAAGCTGAAACCTGAAGACCTGGCCCCGCATGATGTCCTGCTGCTCGAGGATGGTCACTGCCTGAGAGATCACGCACTATCGGTCTGCAAAATGCCAAGCGTTCGCGATGGCGGCGAGGTAAGTGCGACAAGTCTTCATACATTGATTCAGATGGTTGATGGGGGTCTGGGCGTCTCGCTCATTCCTAAACTTGCAGCGGATGCCGGTCTCGGCAATGGTCTGGATGTTTCCATCCGGCCGTTTTCACCGGCCGCAATTGGCCGGTCGGTTGGCATTGCCTGGCGATCAGGCTCGTCTCGCGAAGAAGACGCCCGGCGCGTGGCTCAGGAACTGAAGGCAATGTTCGCCGATAAACGTGACTGATTAAGCAACGCCGCGCATCTTCCGGATCATTTTGGGTAGCCTTAGCGCCAGCCAGAAGGCTGCGATCCAGTTGCCGAACACAAAAAGGAGAATCACGACTGGCAGGCCGATGATAATTGGCTCGAAGGCCAGAATGATGATCGCGAAGAGGAAAAACCCGAGATAGAGGTCAAAAAGCGCGACCTGGCCCCAAGGCATTTCCAGAACCATTTGGAATTCGCCAAGGAAGTCTCCCGTCAGATAGGCGTAGAGACAGGCCATAAGCAAACCGATGGCCAGCACAACAAGACTGAATCGCAGAAAGCTCATATTCCTATCCCTTCGACAGGAGACTTAGAGCGTTGCCTCGTGTCGGAAAGTGGCTTCGTCGAGTTCGCCTTCCCATTTTGCCACCGTACACGCCACCGCCGCGTCGCCCGTCACATTGGTGAGGGTCCGCATCATGTCGAGGAGACGATCAAACGGGAAGATCATGGCGATCACGAGAAGCGATTGTTCCTCGCTGACACCGATCGAAATGAGCACCGCAGACGCCAGCAGAAGGCCCGCGCTTGGGATGGCCGCTGCGCCAATGGATGTAAGCGTCGCGCCGAGTGCGACCGACAGGTACATGGCCGGGGTCATGGTGATGCCCAAAGCCTGTGCAGCAAACAGGGCAACGATGCCAAGATAAATCGCCGTACCATCCATGTTCACCGTGGCACCGACCGGAAGCACTGATGAGGCGACCGATTTCTTCACGCCGAGGTTTTCGGACACGTTTGCGATGGTGACCGGCAATGTGCCTGCCGATGACGCAGTAGAATAAGCCACTGCCTGAGCGTCGCGAATACCACCAAAGAAACGCAGGACCGGCAGACCGAGCAGGCCTTTGACGATCCCCAACCCATAAACAAGAATGATGTGAAGCGCGCAGGCAAGATAGAGCGCAATGGTGAGAAGACCGAGATTGACCAGAATGTCGACGCCCTTGGTCGCCATGACCCAGGACATAAGGAAGAACACACCGAATGGCGCAAGTTCCATAACCAGAACCGTGACCTTCATCATGACTTCCGCAGCGGCTTCCAGCGTGTTTTTGACCGGATCTGCCTTGGCGCCCGCCATGAGACAGCCGACACCGAAGATGATCGCAAAGAAAATAATCCCGAGAACATCCTGCGCCGCCAGCGCTTCAGCAGGGTTGGTCGGAATAATGGCCAGAAGCTTGTCTGCTACAGATGAATCTGCAGCCTGACCAGCCGCGATTTTAGAGCTCACTTCACTTTGAGCGCCCGCATCAGCAATGAGTTCAACACCATTTCCTGGCTGGAAGATTGTTCCCATGAACAGGCCGATAATGACGGCCACAAAAGTCGTGCCAAGATAAAGGGCGATCGCGCGGCCACCAAGGCTACCGAGTTTGGACGGGTCACCCATGGCTGTGACACCAGCAACCAGAGTGGTAAAAATCAGCGGAACGACAAGCATCTTGATCAGACGGACGAAACCATCACCAAAAGGCTTCAGCCAGGTATTGGCGAAACTGGCGATACCTTCGGAATTGCCAGCCCATTGACCGAGCGGGTAATAGAGCAACAGTCCGACTGCCAGACCGAGCACCAGCCCAAGCATGACGCGCTTCCAAAGTGTAATTTCAAACCAGGCTTTCATTTCGCCAACCCCTCAGTCATTCTCTCATCGAGCGTAGAAGGTACGCGCCTGAATGCAACTCGGTTTTCGAACCGTTTAGATGAGATCGGCCACAAAAGGTCAAAAACGAGGCAAATCGAGCCCAGCCCGAGAGTATGATGGCGAACCTGTCCCTTCCGATTGATGAGATTCTACCGGAGATTTCTGCTGAGCTTTCAACTCAGAACAGACTTGTTCTGGCCGCTCCACCCGGAGCAGGTAAAACAACGCGGGTGCCTCTGCACCTTCTGGAAGAAAAATGGCTCGGTGAGGGCCGGATTATTCTGATTGAACCCAGACGTCTTGCCGCGAGACGAGCCGCAGAACGTATGGCCGCAACACTCGGCCAACCCGTCGGGCAGATTGTCGGATTGCGATCCCGGCTGGATACGCGGGTCAGCACGTCTACGCGTATTGAAGTGGTCACTGATGGTGTTTTTTCCAATCAGGTTATTCGTGATCCGGATCTGCCAGGTGTGGCGGCAGTCATATTTGATGAATTCCATGAACGCGGGCTTGAAGCTGATCTGGGACTGACGCTGGCCCTCGAAACACAAAATGTGCTGCGCGACGATCTCCGCCTGATCATCATGTCTGCAACACTTGATGTTGAAACAGTCTGTTCGTTTCTGAAGTGCCGGGCTGTAGAAAGTCAGGGCAGGGCGTTTCCTGTTGAGACCCGCTATCTGGGACGCAGTCAGGACAGGCTGGAAGACCAGATGGCTAAAGCCATCCGAAAGGCCATTTCAGACGCAGACGGATCGGTTCTCGCATTTCTGCCGGGTGCCGCCGAAATCCGCCGGACCGCTGAGCGCCTGACAACTCTTGGGCCGAATTTTGACATCTGCCCGCTTTATGGCGCCTTGCCGCCGAAGGAACAGGATGACGCCATCGCCCCGGCAAAGCCCGGACGTCGTAAAATTGTCCTCTCGACCGATATCGCTGAGAGCTCTCTCACAATTGAAGGCGTTCGAATTGTGGTCGATGCAGGCCTCGCTCGCGTTCCTGTCTTTAATCCGGGCATGGTCTCCGGCCGGCTCGACACAAGACGCGCCAGCCTTGCCAATGTGGATCAGCGCCGGGGCAGGGCAGGGCGAACGGAACCGGGCATATGTTATCGGCTCTGGCATGAAGAGGAAAATCGCGGTCTGGCAAAGGCACCGACCCCCGAAATCAGTTCAACAGATTTGTCGAACCTGCTGCTCCGCCTGATGGACTGGGGAGAGGCTGACCCACTACAGTTGAACTGGCTAACTCCGCCAAGCGCCGGAGGTCTGGAAGCTGCCCGGAGCGAACTGGAGGCACTTGGGCTTGTGACGTCTGACAAAAAGCTCACAAATGAGGGCCGGGCGGCAGCCAATTTGCCGTTGTCCCCGCGTCTCGCACGTCTCATCACGTCAGCAAACTCCGATGCGGAAAAACGACTCGCCGCGGAGCTCGCTGTTTTGCTTTCCGAAAAAGGAAGACCGGGTCAGACCGATGACCTTGCCCAGGCACTTTCCGGATTTCGAACGCGGGACCTGGCCCGAAATACAGGCTATAAAAACCTGGTCTCCCGGTTGTCGGGGTCAGTAAAAGCCCAAGCCTCTCAATTGACTGGCGAGTGGCTTGCACGAGCATGGCCCGACCGACTGGCCATGACAAGGGAGGCTGGGTCGTCGTATTTTCTGAGTGTGGGAGGCTCTGGATTTCGTCTTCCGGACGGTAGTCGACATGCCGGTCAGACCTGGCTTGTGGTCGCCGACGCTTCAGGTAGTGCCGGGTCTGACCAGACAATACGCCTTGCCTGTGACATTGATTCAGCGACAGTGCGAAAACTGTTTCCAACCCAAACTGTCACGACGGCGGAATTTGATCCTGAAGCGATCAGCATTCGTGCGCGCGCGCGTCAGATGATCGGCAGTATTCAGCTTTCAGAGCGCCCCCTTCAAAAGCCAGACAATGACGTCATCGCCAAAGCAGTGATCGCCCACATTGAGAGTTCCGGTTTTGAGCAGCTTCCCGGTCACGCGTGGCTTCGGCGATTACTGGCACGATATACGCTCTGCCGGGATCATTTCGAGGGATTGGAATGGCCTGAGGTTTCCGAAGCCAGCCTGATCAAATCCGTTGAGGACTGGCTTTCCCCTCAACTCGAACAATCCGGGCTGGCAGCCTTGAAGCCCGAAACGTTCCTCAACGCTGTCAGAACTCAATTTGACTGGTCCGCACTTTCCAGAATTGACGCTGAAGCCCCATCTCATTGTTCCCTGCCATCTGGTCGACGCGTTGAAATCGACTATCTGGGTGAACAGGCGCCTATGATTTCTGCCCGTGTGCAGGAGTTTTATAGCTGTCAGCAGCATCCATCGATACTGTCGGGACGACTGCCTTTGACAGTCAGCCTTCTATCGCCTGCCCAGCGACCAGTCGCCGTCACCAAAGACCTTCCGGGTTTCTGGAAGGGGGGGTATCTCGATATGAAGAAGGATATGAAAGGCCGGTATCCAAAACATGACTGGCCAGACGATCCAGCGACAGCTACGCCTCTTCAGCCAGGCGCACGACGTCGCAACTGATGAATACATAACGACCAGGAGGGATGGGTATGGAAATTCGGCAGCTCGGAACGAGTGAGTTAAAGGTCTCTGCCTGTTGTCTGGGAACCATGACATGGGGCGAACAGAATACAGAGACCGAAGGGCACGAGCAGATGGATTATGCCGTTGAGCACGGCGTGAATTTCTTCGATACTGCCGAGCTTTATGCCATCCCACCCAAACGCGAAACACAGGGCGCAACCGAACGGATTGTTGGTAGCTGGTTCAAGGCCCGCGCCAATCGCGACAAGATTATTCTGGCAACCAAGATTGTCGGCCGGACGGGTGACACCTGGTATCGCGACGGCGATGTCAAAATGTGCCGCCTGACAGAAACTCAAATCGATGAGGCTGTCGAAAAAAGCCTGTCTCGCCTTCAGACCGATTATATCGACCTTTATCAGCTTCATTGGCCAGATCGTCTGGCACCGACGTTTGGGCAACGGCTCAAGCCTCATCATTACGACGTAGAATTTGAAACATTTGAAGACGTGCTCGGTCGCCTTCAGCGTCATGTCGACAAGGGAAACATCCGTCATATCGGTGTTTCGAACGAGACAGCTTATGGCCTGACCCGGTTTCTGGACGAAAGCCGGTATCGCGGGCTTCCAAAAATGCAGTCGATTCAGAACGCCTACAGCCTGGTAAACCGCTGTTTTGAGGACGGTCTTGAAGAAGTCTGTATGCATGAAAAGGTTGGCTTGCTGGCTTATTCACCGTTGGCGCAGGGATACCTCACAGGAAAATATCGCAATGGCGCGCTGCCCGAAGGGTCCCGGAAGCAACTCTTCCAGCGCCTCCAGCGTTATGAAAAACCGCATGCCGAAGAGGCGATCAATTCCTATGTCGATCTGGCGGCAAGCCAGAATATCGATCCCGCTCAGCTGGCGTTGAAATTTTGTGATACGCGGCCATTCATGGCGTCGACCATTATTGGCGCGACCTCCATGGATCAACTTAAAACCTGTATTGATGCATTCAGTCTCGAATGGACTGAGGAGCTGGAAACCGCTGTGAACGACCTCCACGCCCGCCAGCCTAATCCGTGCCCGTAGAGTATATAACAGACAGATACCGCGCGCTCTGCGATAATTGAGCGAACCGGGAGACCAATCCATGGCAACAGCGCAAGCCGGCGGCGGAACGAAGAAGATTCTCTACACGCTGGAAACGATCCGCAAGATTGGCGTGACCAAAGCGACAAAGGCGCTAACCGCGCGAAACACCTGCAAAGCCTGCGCGTTGGGAATGGGCGGACAGATGGGTGGTATGACCAATGAGATGGGGGAATTTCCCGCTGTCTGTAACAAAAGCGTTCAGGCCCAATCGACAGATATTCAGGGCGCAATTCCCGAAGAAGTCTTTGCCCATGATCTGGCCGAATTTCAAAAGCTGACGCCCCGGGAGACCGAACGGCTTGGTCGACTTGCCACGCCATTAATGAAGCGGGCTGGGGATACCCGCTTTCATCCGGTAAGTTGGGA
>NZUJ01000079.1 GCA_002701295.1 Ponticaulis sp.
CAATGCCATTGCCGTTGAATGACCGGATAAGGCCTGTGTTGGTGATTAGCGCTGCGCCGCCATTTATATCAACAGCAGTGCTGGAATTGCTGGTGATCGTGCCTGAGTTGACAAGAGTGTGTTCGCCATATCCGCTCGTGGGGCGATTGAAAAAAACACCTAAGCCGCCAGCGGAAATCACGCCATCATTCGTCAGGGTGTTACTCGTTCCAGCGTAAATATAAATGCCATGATCGGTATTCTGCTGGCTCGTCTGAATGGTGCCGGTACTCGTGTTGACGATGTCATTATAGGAGCCGCTCAGAACAATTGCGTCGGACTGCGCGGAGACCATATTGCCAGAATTGTGGATCAGGTTTTCTTCACCGTACGAATAAAAGGCTCGCGATGTGCCAGAACTGACGGTCCCGGAATTGATGAGCGTTGAATGTCCGCCGACATCGATCGCGGAATAGCGACCGGAAATCGTGCCACTATTTTCGATGACGACATAATTCGCATCAAACTCAATGCCATCATGATATCCAGTAATCAGTCCCAGATTGACGACTCTATGATCGACACTGTCATCAAGTGCAGAATGATAGATCCCGTCGTATTGGTCGCCTGAGATTGTGCCCTGATTTGTGATCATGAGCCGTTCCTGGGTCGCATAGATGCCGCGGCCAGCCGTGATCATGCCACTGGTGCCAACATGAATGCTGTTTATCCCAAGTAAGCCGCCATTTTTACCGGTCAGATAAATGCCGTTTGAATTGGGGCCGCCGATGACATAGCCGTCAATCGTGTAGTCATTGTTCGTGCTACTCCCAGAGGCAAAGATCGCGCTTCCCGTATGGCCGATATAGTAACCGTCCCGGACAAGGTATGAACTGGTGTCGTCTGCGACTATGTAGCCGGTTGTTGTGCTGCCAAGTACGTAAAGTGCCATTTTGTGCGTCCCTTAGATCGTGCGTCCCGTCGGAACGATTGCACTAGTCGCACAAGAAATAAAGACGAAGGGGTAGGGCGCGCTGCACAAAGCCGATTGATTTCTGCGGCGAAAGCCGGACGAAGAGGTCACTCTATTGCTCGAATGTCCTGCGCTGAATAAAGTAAGGGCCGCCTCCTTTCGTGAAAGGAGGATAGGGGATACGACTAAGCTCGTCGTTCAGTCGGGCACCAGCGTTTGCGGCGTTGACGTTTGGAGCCTCACGCCCCCAGAGCGAAGTCGTCCGGGGTGAGGTTGATGAAGGCATTATTGATGATGATGGCAGAGTCGGCATTGCCATCGCCGTCTATGTCGATCTGCACGAGGGTTTTCGTGCCACCACCAACATTCTGAAATCTGACCTCCGACGTGCCTGTGCCAGTAAAGGCCGCCTGGTAGATAAAGTCTTGAATGCCAAGAGCCGAAAGATCGATCAGGTCGACGCCTTTTTCGAAGTCCAGGATCCGGTCACGGCCAATCCCGGTGACGGCTGAATCGGAGATTGCCTCATAGACGAACACGTCTGCACCAGTACCACCGGTCAGATCATCTCCCCCCAGTCCCCCGATGAGCTGATCGTTTCCGCTTCCGCCGAGCAGATCATCATTATCGTCCAATCCGTAAAGCTCGTCATTTCCGCCGCGACCTTCCAGAATGTCGTCGCCATCAAAGCCATAAAGTTCATTTATACCCGTGTCGCCCAGCAGGTGGTCTTCGAAGGCGCTGCCGAACAGATTCTCGACCTCAATGAGGACATCGCCGCGTGCGTAACCGGAATAACCGCGACCGGCCTGAAGGTCAGCATGGATCGCGGACGAAGAGGTGCTGTAAGAGATCAAGTCCGAGCCGCCGCCCAGGTCGAAACGGTCTCCGCCTTCACCGAAATCATAAACCGTATTGTCTTCGTCTCCCAGAAAGAGTGAGCTGGATCCATCACCCAGAAGGAAGATGCCGCCTTCAATTATGCCGGTTTGACTCCGGATAGTATGGTCGCCTGAATTCAGATTGATGGCCCCGTCAATGACGCCAAAATTCCGAACATAAACAGAATTATCGACGCCTGTAATTTCGATGGCTTTGGTATAACCGGATGTGATGTGGCCGTGATTGACGATGTCAATTTCGGCAGTGGTTGCGTCGCCCGAAATCACTGCTTCCGATGGTACGTTCGACGCCAGTGTCCCTGAATTCAGAATACGGAACGCGCTCGAGACGCCATCAAATTCAATGGCCGCGGCAGATTCAGTGAGAACCTCGCCGGAATTTCGGATAAATGTCGCGTCACCTAAGGAGAGGATCGCGTTTCCGTCCAAAGAGGAGATTGTACCCTCATTGATAATCTTGTTCGCTCCTCCATTAACAACAACCGCATGGTTGTCGATGGACTGGATGAGCCCGGAGTTAACGAGATCGGAGTCTCCTCCCTCCAAGGATACGGCATAACTTTCGTTGGAGGTAATACTACCGGTGTTTGTCACCGAGTGCGAACCAGTTCCGGATAGGGGAGCCTGAAACCTTACGCCACCGCCCAGTCCGGTTGAGGAAATAGATCCATGGTTGATGAGTTGGTTATTTGCGCCGGCGCTTATCAAAATGCCATAATCACTGACATCTCTCCCGGCCGCGATTGTACCGGTGGCCAGATTCACAATCGTGTTGTCGCCGTTATATATATAAATCGCAGAAGATTCTCTCGAGGATATAAGACCTGCGTTTGAAATCAGGTTAAACCCTTGTGAAATTTCGATCGCCTCAAATCTCCCCCTGATCGTTCCGGTATTTTCTATGTCGAGTTCGCCCGCATTGCTATCAATGCCGTCACCGCCCCCGTCGATCAGCCCAGAATTGAAGATATTGTGCCCGCCGTCACTGATGTGCGACATATAAACGGCATCGCTTATTTCGCCATAAATTGCGCCCGCATTGGTGAGTTCCAGGATATCCTGGCTGACATATATACCGTATGATCCGGCGACCATGCCGGTTTCACCGACGTGGATCGTGTTGGTGTACAAGACCCCACTTTGTTTTCCTTGCAGATAGATTGCTCTGTAAGCAGCGTCAGCGACGACGCTTCCGTTGATATAATATGTATTGTTTGTGTTCGTGCCGGAGGCATGAATTCCGTAATCGTCGACGAGGATATAGTCTCCTTCCTGAAGCAGGTAGGTACTTGATGGATCGACGACGGTGTAAGTTGTTGTGCGAGAATTAATCAAAAAAGCTGGCATGGTTTCGTCCCCTGACTGATTGGCTTGCGCTGAATTCAATCGCAACTCTGGAATGCGCGCTTGAGTGTACGTCCCTGCGGCACAGAATACATCCGGGCGTTGATCCGTAAAGAGTTGCGAATTGTAGCTCGTTAACCCTTCACTAACCCTTTATATACCTCTGCGTGCTAGGGTGGTGCAGGTGATGGAAAACCGATAGATACCCGACATGCGCAAGCTTTTTCACTGGCCACTCGACCCTGCCAGCCGGCTCGTTCGGCTTGTCCTCGCTGAGAAGCAGCTCGAGGTGGAACTCGTTATATCTCCGCCATGGAAGCCTGCTGAAGAGGTGACGAGGTTGTTTTCAAACCCGGTTGGCCCCGTTCTGGTGGACCGGTCTCAGCATGGTCATGTCGTCGCGAACCACACGCATGCCATCGTCGAATTTCTCGAAGAAGCTTATCCGGAGTTTCGTATTCTGCCGCCGCTCGCGCCTGACCGCGCCGAAGCGCGCCGTCTCTGGCGTTGGGTAGAGACAAGATTTGAGTCAGAGATCAATGGATCCATACTGGCCGAGCGCATTGCTCAGGCCGTGCAGCGAACCAATGTGCCGGATTCAACGCTATTGAGGCGAGGGGCACATGCCTTGCGAAGCGTGCTGACCTATCTGAACGCGCTTTGTGAAGAAACATCTTATCTGACGGGGCGGCAGCCGACGATTGCGGATCTCGCCGCCGCTGCGAATATCTCTGCGCTCGACTATTTCGGTGACGTGTCCTGGGATAACGTGCCCGACCTGCGCGACTGGTATGTACGCATGAAGTCCCGGCCGTGTTTCCGGGATTTGCTCAAGGATACGATTGTCGGGGCGAAACCGTCAGCCCATTATGCCGATCTGGATTTCTGATCCTCAGTTAGTCTTTGGCTGACAATTCAGCTCATCGCGCCGGTCACTGTGATAGAATTCAATGAACTGGTTCGCAAAGCCGACAAGATTGGTGAGCTCGGAACCGAACTGGCCAATCACGATCGGTGAATTGATCAGAATGCCGGTTTCCGTCATGCGGGCCGTCGTGGCAATGTCGATGGTCGATCCGTCAAGGTAATTGGCGCTTAGGCGGAGTTTGCCGTCTTCGGAATCATCAAGGCCAAGCGTCATGCATCCGACGCGGCTACACGAACTCAGAACAAACGCCGAGATTTCACCAGCCGTCTCCGAGACGATGATTTCGGATGTTTCCGTCCGGCAGGTGTACGTGCTCGTTGAGCCTGGTTCGATGTCAGCAAGAACAGGAGCGGCGCCAAAGGCGGCGACAAGGCTCAACAGAGCCGTGAATTTCGGAAAAGATTTCGACATGACTTGCATCTTACTCCATCGCGAGCCGTTTGGCTTCCCGGATTTGTCCTCTCAGCAATAAGGCATCAATGTTTTCATTGTCTATGGCGCGGGCCTGATCAATGTCAGCAAGAGCGTCATCAAAACGGTTCTGCTGCAGGCGGGCTTCGGCGCGGAACAGATAGGCCGTCAGGTCGCCCGGCTGATTGCCAATGGCGATATCCAGATCCTTTTCTGCGTCCTGCCATCTTTCCTGCGCAAGATAAGCCTGGGCCCGATATTTCTTGATGTCATAGTTTTCGTCATCGAGCGTTTCTGCATTGTCGAATGCGATGATGGCTTCTTCGGGCAGGCCCGCCATCAGCCAGGCGCTGCCAGCCTTTGACAGAAAGTGCGCGCGGTCCTGCAATGTGCCGCCATCCGGCGCATTTGCCAGTTGTTCAAGCTGGAGGGCGCCTTCTTCATAATCGCCCATGCGGATCAACGCGGAAGCCTTGCACTCGCGCGCGCCAGGGCGATTGCCCTCATACTGCCATTCGAGGCTCATCTCATATGCGGCAGTTTCATCTTCTTCGACCAGCTCAAGACAGGTCTTGAGTTTGCGCATCTCTTCAGCACGGATGTCGTCAGCGACAGTCTGCGCAGAAAGAAAAAGTGATGCCGCGGCATAGACGAGCGAGAAAGTCGCAACCATGTCAGTCTCCAATTGACGCTGCTCAGCAGTGCAGGACGGCACAGGAAAATGCAAATGAACAAACAGAAAAGACTGCTATTCTGTGTCGGTTTCGGAGATACCGCTCGGGCATTGGCCGACAGGCTTTCAAAAGATGGTTGGCAGGTCATGGCAACCACGCGCTCTGAGGACAATCTGCCCGTGCTGAAGGAAGCCGGCGTTCAAGGTATTCTGTTTGATGATGGCTCGGACGCGCCGGACATCCCTGAGGGTGCGCACTGGCTGATCTCTGCGCCGCCAGAGGATGAAGGGTGTCCCGGGTTTCGCCGGTTTGGCAGTCAGGTCCGGAATGCCGCCTGGGTCGGATATCTTTCGACGACTGGTGTGTATGGCGATCTGGATGGCGGATGGGCCTTTGAATGGTCGCCCCGTAACCCGCAGAACAAGCGCAGTGAGCGCCGCGTGCTGGCAGAGGATCAGTGGCGACACGCCTTCCCTGAAGCGAACCTGATCCGCTTGCCTGGAATTTACGGGCCGGGACGTTCAGCGCTCGACAGAGTGCGCGATGGTGATACCCGACGGATTGTGAAGGACGGGCAGGTGTTTTCCCGTGTCATGGTGTCAGACATTGCTGACTGTCTGGCTGCTGCGATTGATCGCGACCTGAAGGGCGAGGTGCTTCATCCCTGTGATGACGAGCCTGCGCCGCCGCAGGATGTCATTACCTATGCGGCGGAACTGCTAGGTGTTGATCTGCCGCCGGTTGTTGCTTTTGAGGATGCGGGGCTGTCTCCGATGGTAAGGTCCTTTTATGCGGAGTGTAAGCGCGTCTCGAACGCCCGGACCAAATCGCTCACCGGATGGCGTCCAGATTATCCGGATTATCGGGCAGGGCTTGATGGGCTGATCGCCCGGTCTCATTGATTTTTCAGGCCGATCAGTGTATCGGCTGAGCTTCAGGAGACTTTATGTCATTTATGTCAGAGACCCGGTAAAGCCCTGACCTGATCTTCGCTCAGGCAGGGCCGATACAGAAAGAGCCGACAGTCGCTTTGCGATCTGTCTTCTGACTTTTTGCGGATGGTTTTCCGCACAATCCGGACACTCAAGAAAATGGATATATCACGCGCTGAACAGCGTGTTCTGCACTTGCTTGCGCAAGGCGGACGAATTGAGAAATTTCGTGACGAAGAAGAAACCCTCATCGTCGAATGCTATAACCGCGAAGGCTGGCGGTATCCGCATCTGGATATCGTTCTGTTTCGAAAACTGAAACGCAAACGCGCCATCGCCTCAAGAAATCGCGGTCCGTATCGAATTACCCGTCGGGGGCTGAAACTTGTCAGGTCCCAGCTGGATAATTGCGGTTGAGACTTACGCAAAAAGAAAGAGGGCCAACTGGCCCTCTTTCATGTTTCCCAGACGTGCTACGGCACTTACCAGATTGAGATACGCTGTGCAGGTGGCACGTAAAGCGCATTGTCCTCGGTGACGCCAAAGGCCTCATACCAGGCATCCATGTTCCGCACGATACCGTTGATGCGGTACATTGGCGGGGAGTGAGGATCGGTGGCGAGCTGCGTACGAAGACGTTCTTCGCGATAAAGCGCACGCCAGACCTGGGCCCATGACATGAAGAAGCGCTGATCGCCTGTAACGCCATCAATGACAGGTGCTTCTTCGCCGTTCAGAGACAGCTTGTAAGCGGTGTAGGCCATTGAGAGACCGCCAAGGTCACCAATATTCTCGCCGAGTGTCAGGCGACCGTTGACGCAGACTGTGTCGTCTTCGCTGTTCTCGATCGGGCAGAATTCATTGTACTGCGCGACGAGCGCCTGAGTACGCTCTTTGAAAGCTGCATCGTCTTCATCGGTCCACCAGTTGCGGAGAAGGCCGTCGCCATCAGATTTTGAACCCTGATCGTCAAACCCGTGTCCCATTTCGTGGCCGATTACTGCACCGATGGCGCCGTAATTGACCGCAGGGTCTGCATAAAGATCGAAGAATGGCGGCTGCAGAATAGCGGCCGGGAAAACGATCTCGTTGCGGGTTGGAGAGTAGTAGGCGTTCACGGTCTGCGGGAACATGAACCACTCGGTCTTGTCGATCGGCTGACCGAGCTGAGAGATCATGTCGGCATACTGCCAGTCGGCAACAGCGATTTCGTTCGCGAAGGCTTCACCTGGTGTGATGGTCAGGTCGTCATAGGTTTCGAACTTGTCAGGATAGCCGATTTTCGGCGTGAACTTGGCAAGCTTGTCATAGGCTTCGACCTTCGTGTCGTCGCCCATCCACTCGAGACCTTCGAGGTTCTGACGCATGGCTTTGCGAAGGTTCTCGACGAGGTCAACCATGGCTGCCTTGGCTGCAGGCTGGAAGTGCTCATCGACATAAACCTTGCCAACAGCTTCACCCAGCGCACCCTCAGTCGCGTCAACGGCACGCTTCCAGCGCACGCGTTGCTCTGGCTGTCCACCAAGTGTTTTGCCGTAGAAATCAAAACGCGCATCGTCGATTTCAGACGGCAGAACGTCAGCATGGTCCATCAGGAAGTGCGCTGTCAGGTAAGCCTTCCAGGCATCCATGTCACCGTTCTGAGCAATTTCGAAAAGACCAGCAACGCCTGCGCCGAGCTGTTCAATATCTTCTTCAGAAAGGCCGCTTTCCTCGAGCTCTTCAGCTGTCGGTGCAACCTGGCGCACAACAAAGTATTCCTGATCGCCAATTCCGAGGCCATCCAGTGCCGCCTGAACAGGGAAACCGCCACCCAGTTCAACAAGTTCGTCGCGGGAGAGCTTGTTGTAAGTGAGGTTGCGATTTCGACCGACGGCGCGATCCCAATGGGCTTCTGCGATCTGTGCTTCCAGATCATAGACCATTTGTGCGCCCGCAGCCGGGTCTTCATACCCTGCGAGTTCAAGCATGGTTTCAAGGAAAGCCTGATAGGCTTCACGCTTGGCGATAAAGTCTGCTGTGTCTTTCAGATAATAATCACGGTCTGGCAGACCGAGGCCCGCTTGTGTGATGTAGAAGATGTATTCGTCAGTCTGTTTCGCGTCGACATCCACCCAGCCGCCGAATGGCGCAGAAAAGCCGGTTGACGCAAAGACGTCTGCCAGTTCCTCGCGGGAGTCGATTGCCGCGATGCGGTCCAGATAAGGCTGCGCAGGCTCGATGCCTTTCGCATTGATCGTGTCGACGTCCATATAGGTGTTGTAAAAGGCTGCAATCTTGCCTTCGAGCGTACCGGCTGGCGGTGCAGCTTCAGCAGTCGTTTCGATGATCGATTTGACCTGATTTTCAGCTTTTTCGGCAAGCATGTCGAACACGCCAAAACGTGTGCGGTCAGATGGGATTTCGAAGCTGGCGAGCCATTTACCGTTGACGTACTTGTTGAAGTCGTCACCCGGCTCGACGCTTTCATCAACAACGTCGAGATCAATGCCAAACGAACCAAATTCTGGTTGGCCTTCTGGCATAGATGCTGTCGTCGGGGTTGGGGACGGAGTCGCGCTGGTTTCAGTGGTTGTCGTTGTCTCACTTGATGGTGAGCAAGCCGACACGCCCAGAAGTGCAATTGCACTTGCGGCCATGAGCAGATGTTTCATGTATTGCCTCTCGTTTTGTTTCATTCAGTCAGTGCGGGATGCCCCCATCCCGAGTGATTTTCTATTCTGCAGGTTGGTGCATGTGGTCATCATGATCAATAACACCCGGCACCAAACTTGAGTCATATGTCTCGCCAATCGACTGATACGGCTGGCCATTCCAGAACCAGCGGAAGAGTCGCGCCAATTCAGCGCCAACAGCATAAAGTGCGGGCACAAATAGCAGGCTGACAAACAGAGCGAAAGCAACCGCGGACCCCATGGCGACAACCATTGGTTTCAGCATTTGAGCCTGTACCGACTTCTCCGCGATCATCGGCAGAATACCGACAAAGGTCGTGACAGATGTCAGAAGGATTGGACGGAAGCGGGATACGGCCGATTCCACGAGTGCCTGAACGGCGCCCTGACCCATTTCCCGCCGCCTGTTGACGGTGTCGATCAGAACGAGGTTGTCGTTGATGACAACGCCCGCTGCTGCAGCAATTCCGAAGACTGAGAACATGGCCATCGGAATTCCAAACAGGAGGTGACCAAATACTGATCCGGCAAAGGCGAATGGAACCGCCATCATGAGCAGAATTGGCTGGAAGTAGGATTTGAACGCAATGGCCAGCACCACATACATCATGCCGAGCGCTGCCAGGTTCAGCATAACGAGGCTCTGCACCATTTCCTCTTCGGATTCCGCATCGCCGAGACGACCGCGTTTGACGTCCGGGAATTCGCGTTCAAATTTCGGCCAGAAATTCTCCTCCATGTCTGACATGATTTCTCCGCGGACCTCCGGGGTGGAGAGATCTGCAAAGACGGCGGCAGAGCGCACGCGGTCCCGACGATAAATTCGGTTGATCCCTGGAGCGAACTCGTATTCGGCAACCTGGCTGAGAGGCACGCCTCGTCCATCTGCTGTTCTGATCCGAAGATCGGCCAGACTATCGAGCGACGTACGCGCTTCTTCCGGGTAACGCACCATCACACGAACGTCTTCACCATCGCGTGGTAGGCGTTGCACTTCCTCGCCGTAATAGGCCTGTCGAACCTGGTTCGACACCATTTGCAGATTGACGCCGAGGGCTTCCGCTCCGGGTTTCAGCGTGAACCGGATTTCCGGTGCCGCAGACGACAGATTGTCGCCGACGTCGAATGTCGTGTCATAGGTGACGAGCTGTTTCTTCACCATGTCGACGGCCTCCTGCAGGACATCCAGATTCGGGTGTGAAAGGGCAAACCGAACGCCGCCACCGCCGCCATTCATTTCGAACTGGAACTGAATTTCCTCGGCATCCGGAATTTCACCGGTTGCGTCGCGGAGCGCATTTGCGATTTCACGAGTCGTCAGACCTTCAGGACGCTGCTCAGGAAGAAGCGCTCCGATGAAGGACTGGATACGGCGTTCCTCAGTGATGATCGACGCATCCTGGACGATATCTTCTTCAATTTCAGGATAGCGCTCGGCGAGCACTTCACGTGCCTTGTAAACCCCACGTTGGAGCTGATCGGCCACGCGTTTTGTACGCTCAAACGGTGTTCCGTCAGGCAGGGTGATATTCGCCATAACCAGATTGTTTTCAATCTTCGGCATAAGGGCTGCCGGGACGATATTGTTCGCCAGCATGCCGATGGCGAGCACGAACAGGCAGAGGAAAAAGCTGACCGTAACATAACGGAAACGGATGGCCAGTTCGAGAACGGGCTTGAAAAGATTGTCTGCGAACCAGATCAGACTGTCGGCAACAGACCTTTGGAATTTAAGCAAGGCGCCACTCGCGCCACCAAATTTTTGCGGCTTCATGTGCGCAAGGTGTGACGGCAGGATGAGCATGGACTCGATCAGAGAGAAGGCTAGTGCGGCGATTACCACATAGGAAATTTGCGCCGTAAACTGACGCTCAGGTCCGGGGAGTAGCATCCATGGAGAGAACATGATCATGGTGGTCAGAACGCCGAAGATGACGGGCTTCACGACCAACTGTGTGCCGATGATCGCTGCATCTACGCCTTTGGAGCGTCCGGATTCGACTTCCTTGTGGATGTTCTCACCCACAACGATCGCGTCATCCACGATCACCCCGATCACCAGTAGGATCGCAAAGAAGGAGAGGATGTTCAGGGATACGCCAAACAGAGGCAGAAGCGCGAAACCGCCGGCAAAAGCTGTGATAATGCCGATAGTGACCCAGAAGGCGACAATGGGGCGCAGGAACAGGATCAGGACGATCAGCACCAGACCTGTACCCAGAAGCGCTGAACCTGAAATGATTGACATGGTGCCGCGATACATATCGGCCTGGTCGAACAGGAGGTCAGCGCTGACAGCTTCCGGGAGGAGTTCGTCATTGGCCTCTTCGATGAACTCGAGCAGGTTCTTCGAATAGTCATCGATATGCATTGTTTCCGGCGGCATAATCATGATGAACGCCGTCGGATCACCATCATAAGTCGTCTGCAGAGAGTCATCGACGAAGCCGTCAATCACGGTTGCAACGTCGCGCACGCGAATTGTCTCGCCAGTCGACAACTGACGAACGACGATGTTTTCAAACTGGTCAGCGGTGTCGGCAAGGTTACGTGTGGTGATGCTGATATTGCCCTGTCCGGAACGGATTTTACCGCCGGAAGAGTTGATGGATGAGCTGCGAACCGCATTCGCGACGTCACTGAAGCTGAGATTATAGCGTCGCAGATCTTCCTCTGAGACCTCAATGGACACTTCTTCCCCGAGTGTGCCCCAGACCTCTGCGAGTTCGCCGCCCTCGACCTCAGCGGCAATCTGGTCGCGAAGTTCATCAGCGATGGTCTTCAATGTCATGCGATCTGTATCGCCATGAATGGCGATGCCGAGATACATCTGGTTTTGATTCCAGCGCTGGACTTGTGGCGGGAAGCTTGCCTGCGGCAGATTGTTGATCTGGTCGACGCGGAGTTTCACCTCGTCGAGGAACCGGTCGATATCATAGTCCTGATAGGATTCGAGGTTCACATACCCAACGCCCTCACGGGCCGTGCCTTCCATCCGGCGAAGGCCATCAAGATCGGCGAGAATTTCTTCAAGCCGGGTGACAATCTGGTCTTCCACATCCTGAGGTGAGGCACCTGGCCAGGAGATCGACACCGATGCGCCGTTGAAATCCGCTGCTGGAAAGACTTCCTGCTCGAGCCTCATGAAGCCGATCACGCCAAAAACGAAGGCGAGGACCATGAGAAGGTTCGCGGCAACAGAGTTCTTGGCCCACCAGGCGACAATGCCTTTGTGCTCGGTCTGGGTGTCAGTTGGATTTGCCATAGTGCATCAATCCTGCATTGTGTGGTTCAGCTGAAGCGTGCCTGAAGGTCAGGCTTCGTCACTGTCTGCATCGGTTTCATCGTCTTCGGATGAGAGCGAAATCCGCATGCCATCAAAAGGCGCCTGAACGGGTGAGAGAATGGCCAGATCGCCTTCTTCAACGCCTGAGTTCAGATATACGCCGTTGTCATCGGAGTAGATCACGCTCACCGTGTGGATGTGAAGGGTCTGGTCGTCCTCGTCGGCCACGAAAATCTGATCTTTTCCACGCAGCGCGTCGCGCGGCGCGATCAGAATGTCTTCAAGAACCCGACCTTCGATTTCCGCGGAAACGAACAGACCGGGCGCGAGTGGCATTCCATCGGATGCACCTTCTCCGAACGGGTCGGCGACAGTCGCAATAGCGGAGATAAGTCGCGTCTGAGGATCCACTGCGGCCGCTGTGCGGGTGATGCGGGCGTTCCAGATGCGTGTTTGTCCTGCGACGTCTGCGCTGAGGCGAACAACAGGGCCAGGTGTTTCGTCGGTTTCTTCGAAAGCGAATGTGAGACCGAGACGCCCCATTTCTGCGTCAGTGAGCGGGAGCGCGACCTCGGCGAAATCTGTCCCGAACATGCGACCCAGCGCCTGGCCTGTGCTGACGAACTGCCCGACATCAACGTCTTTCGACCGGATGCGGCCTTCAAACGGTGCCCGGATGATCGTTCGTTCGAGTGCCAGTTCCGCATCACGCAGTTGAGATTTGGCAGCATCGAGATTGGCGCGAGCTTCGGCAAGCTGAGGTTCACGGCGGGCGAGCGGAGATGCGTCTGAAATGCCGAGATCTTCGAGATCCTGCAAGGCGAGTTCAGTTTCTGCCTGTTCACGGAAAAGGCGTTGTTCTGCGCTGGCGACCTGCGACTGCGCACGCACTTTGGCAAGCTGGTAGTCGGCATCGTCAACCCGAACGAGGACATCACCTCTACGGACAAACCCGCCATCAATGAAGGCGGGTGAAACGTAGGAAATTCTTCCGGAAATCTGAGGTGATATGGATATCTCTCGCCTCGGTTTGACTTCGCCCTGACTTCGAACAACCAGTTGCAGGTCTTGTCGGACAACCGGTTCAGTGAATACAGACAAGGCTCTCGGCGCCGCCTCCGCCATTTCCGGTGTTGGCTTGAGTGCACTCAATACTGCCATTCCGCCAACGCCAAACACGGCTATAACCCCGATTGGTGCTAAGATGGCGATGGCTACCCCCGTTTTACTCATCTAGTCTGTTCCCTCCGAAAGGATGGTCTGTTGGCCTTGCTCGAGAGGCAGGTCACCGCCGAGCGCCAAGTGGAATTGAACTCTGTTAATGGCCCGGGTGCTCTGGACCGAAATCAGACTTGCTTCTGCGTTGATACGCCGAGTCTGCGCATCAATCAGGTTGAAAATTGTTGCGAGGCCGTTCTGGTACTGGCGCTGAGCCAGAGCTTCGGCCGCGACAGCCTCTTCATAGGCGTCTACGAGTGCATCGACTTGCTGAAGCAGGAAGTCATCTGCGGCCAGCGTATCTTCAACTTCTTTCCAAGCACTCAACACGGCAGAGACATAGCTCGCGCCAGTCAGTTGAGCCTGCGCTTCTGCAGCCTCGATATTCGCTTTCAGTGCGCCACCATTATAGATCGGCGCAGTCAGTGAGCTGACAAGCTGACCGGCCAGATAGGCGGGATCAATCAGGTTTGACAGATCATCATCCGTGCTGGACAGCGTTGCTGTCAGAGACAGGGACGGACGGAGCGCCAGACGCGCCTGATCGACCCGGAAACCTGCAGCAACGATGCGCGCTTCGGCAGCAGCAATATCCGGACGACGCGCCAGAAGGCTCGTCGGATCACCGGCGCCACTGATTGCCGGCAGAACCATCTGGCGTTCGCTGGCATCGATTTCAGCCGACGGATAGCGGCCGAGCAGGATTTCGATGGCCCGCTTTGCCTGGCCTGTCTGTTGACGCCGCGAAACGAGCGCGGCCTCAGAAGATGCAAGCGCGCTGCGGGCAAGACGGACATCGAGCGCGTCGACCAGGCCGCTGCGGAAACGACGCTCTGTCAGCGTGAGGGTGTTCTCCCGTGCATCGAGTGTCGCTTCGGCGAGAGCTTCCTGGCGAACGGCGTCATTGAGTTGGATCCATGCGATAGCCGTCCGCGCAGCGAGCGACAGACGCGCAGCTGCAAAGTCAGCTTCGCTGGCGGCAAGGTCGGCTTCAGCTGCTGCGATCCCTGCAGAAATACGGCCCCAGAGGTCTGGTTCCCAGCTGGCACTGCCGTTCAGGCGGAAGCTGGGCGCTTCGTTTCGGAAGGTTGAGCCGCCGGACTCGACAACCGTGCTGTTCCATGATGCAGAACCACCTGCGCCAATGGATGGCAGGCTTCGGCCATAGGTGGCTGCCGCGTTAGCGCGTGCGGCTTCGACACGGGCGAGCGTGGCCTTGAGGTCGGGGTTATTGGTCAGCGCTTCGTCGATCAGCGAAGACATTGCCGGATCATTAAAGCCAGACACCCAGTCGCCAGTTGGCGGTACCTGACCGGGTTCGCCATTCTTCCAGGCTTCCGGACGGATGGGTGACGGGGCAGTGGCCGGTTCTGTTTGACTATGCAGGCTTGCGCAACCGGACAGTGCAACAAGGCCCACCATCATGCTGATAGCACGCATTGATTTCTCCTGGGTCCGGCACTCATCTAAGGTAGGCATTTTTGATTGTCAACAAAAAATTATCGTAAAACGATATAATAGTATATAGGACGACTCTAAAATATTTGTGTCACTTGTCATGAAGCTGATACGCAAATCTGACAGATAGTCCCGCACTATGCCAAATTGGTAACAGTTCGGCTTTCAGACAGGATGTGAATTGAGCTTGGGGCAGAACGCAACGCAAGATGATGTGAAGTCAAAAACGACCGCATCAATCCTCACCGAGCGCGCAAGGCGCCGGGACTTTGTGGTACTCGCTTTTCTGGTTCTGGTGATTGTCATCATCCTGTTTGCGTCAGGCACGATATCAGCCAGTGAGGGAATCACCGCATTCCTGATCTTTGTTTTCTCCGCCATCGCCTTCTATCTGTCCACCGAGCCGGAGTCGTCGCGAAAAGCTTTTGTTGCGAATGAACCCCCGTCTTCGGATACGAAGACGGACGGAGCAACAATTTCCATCACGGAAATTCAGAAAATCATTAACGCATATCCGGAAGCGGCTCTGGTCTGCGGGTATGATGGTCGGGTGGTTTCGGCGAACCCCCTTGCGATTGACGTGTTTCGACTGCCGCGTTCCGGCATGGGGTTGTCGCCCTCCATTATTCGCCGACCGGACGTCCTGGACAGCCTTGAGAATATGGCTGAAGGACGGACACTCAAGCCGCTCGAAATCGAAGTAGCCGGAAACCCGGACCGTTATTTCCGCGTCAGTCTGCAAGCGCTCAGATTGATGGGCAATGACCTTGTTCTGATCGCGCTCGATGAGCTGACAGAGCTGCGGCGCGCAGAAAAAGCGCGCGCTGACTTTCTGGCGAATGCCAGTCACGAGCTCCGGACACCGCTGACCTCGCTATCCGGTTTCATCGAGACCATGCGTGGACCGGCCAAGGATGACCCGGAAGCCTGGGACAGGTTTCTTGAGATCATGCATGGCCAGACTGACCGTATGCGGCGACTGATCCATGACCTGTTGTCTCTGTCGCGGATTGAGCTGAACGAACACCGGCGCCCAGACCAGAAGATCAATCTGTCCGGTGTTGTTGCCGAGAATGTCGAGGCGCTGGTGCCGATTGCGACGGATAAGGGCATTGAACTTGAGCTGATCAGCTCAGCTGACTCAGCGCCGGTTCATGGTGTCCGCGACGAGCTGGTTCAGGTGATTCAGAACCTGATCGACAATGCCCTGAAATATACGTCTTCCGGATCCAAGGTTCGCGTTGAAGTGTCGGCAGGGCTGGACCTGGAGCAGGCGCGAACATTCGCCGGACGTCGCTGGGTCAGCGCATCCCGCGTCTCCATCGTGCAGAGTACGCCGGAGCAGGGCGCGCGCTTTGCGGTTCTTCGGGTCAGTGACGAAGGCGCAGGCATTCCGCGTCAACACCTTCCGCGTCTGGGAGAACGGTTCTATCGTGTCGATGAAGGTCGTGATCGGTCTGTTGGCGGAACCGGGCTCGGTCTTGCGATTGTCAAACACATCGTCGCGCGACATCGCGGTGGGCTGATGGTTGAAAGTGAAGAAGGCTATGGCTCGGCTTTCGGCATCTGGTTACCGATGATTGCCGAGGCCGCCGAGCCGCAAAACACGGCACCGTCAGGCGCGCCGCCGTCGGGGCCACCGGAAACAAACTAGTTCCTTAGTCTTTCCGCCCCGCACCTCTCTGGATCTTCTGATCTTTAATTTTTGATTTGATTTCATGTTTGTACCCGCCTTTCAGGATATGCTCGCTGCCATAGCCGTGATTGCCTCTCTGGCATTCCTGGCTGGTCGCGTGCGCGCTGTCAGGGCGTCAAACAGGGCCGAGCAGGTGTTGGCCTCGCTGTCTGTCTATTATGGCTGGTATTGTCTTCTCGGCGCGCTGATCCCGCCAATCGTGATTGGGCTGATGGGCTGGATATTGCCGGTTTCTGACGCGGTTCTGAAGCTGGCGCTACCCTTGAGCGCGCTTTTGGGCGCATTGATCACTTTCCTTCAGATCCAACCGGATTTTCGCGCACGTCAGCGTGTTGAGTGGATTATTCGCCAGCTTCTTCTGGCGAGTGGTACGGTGGCTGTTCTCACGACGATCGGGATCATCCTGTCGCTCGCTTTCGAGACCGTGCAGTTCTTCGGTGAAGATGGCGTCTCGATTTCAGAGTTCTTCACCGGCCTTGAATGGAGCGCTCAGACATCGGCTGCCTTCGGGGCTGTGCCGCTCTTCTTCGGAACGTTTTTCGTCGCAACAATTGCGATCCTTGTCGCAGCGCCCATCGGTTATTTCGCAGCGATATATCTGGCGGAATATGCCAGCGAGCAACAGCGTCGCCTGATCAAGCCGGCCCTTGAGGTGCTCGCAGGTATTCCGACCGTGGTCTATGGTTTTTTCGCCATTCTGGTCGTTGCACCCGTCGTCCGGATTGTGGGTGATAGCCTCAACCAGTTGCTTGAAACGCTGACAGGGCAGGTAAACCTGATCCCCGCACAGCCAAAGAGCGCGCTGGCAGCAGGACTGGTCATGGGGATCATGATTATTCCCTTCATTACCTCGCTTTCTGATGACGTGATCCGAACCGTACCCAAGAAGCTCAAAGAGGGCGGTCTGGGGCTTGGTGCGACGCAGGCAGAGGTGATCAAGGATATTCTCTTGCCTGCAGCTTTTCCGGGTCTGATGGCCGCCATGCTGCTGGCTGTTAGCCGGGCGATTGGTGAGACCATGATTGTGGTCATGGCTGCAGGTGAACGAGCCAATCTGACGCTCAATCCGTTTGAGGACGTCACGACTGTCACCGTTCAGATTGTGGCGCTTCTGACCGGAGACCCGGAGTTCAACAGCCCGCGTACCCTCTCGGCTTTTGCGCTTGGAGCAGTGTTGTTCTGTGTGACGCTGGCATTCAATTTCCTGGCGCAATGGGTCGTTGACGCGCAGAGGAGACGCTATGCAGGTCTCTGATCGTCATCTGTCAGACCGGTTCGCGAAACGCCTGAAACAGCGTCGACGTGCCGATGCGCGGCTTCGTCTCTATGGGATGATGGCCATTGGTACAGCATTGTTCCTCCTGGTGGTTTTGCTGGGCTCTATCGTGTTCGAGGCGCGAACCGCCTTCACTCGTCATGAGCTACAGTTATCGGTTAGTCGAGACGACAGAACTGATCGTTCTCTGACCCAGGACGCCCACGCCAAATTGCTGAGTATGTTTGGTGACCCACAGGATCGGCGCACGCGGCAGGATATTACTCAACTGGTCAGCGCACTGTCTCTAAAGATTGCCGGAACAACTCTGGTTCCGGGTGAGGTTCGTACCGATCAGATTGTTTTGTCTGACAAATCCGATCTCTATTTCAAAGGTCTGACCACACGCGTTGATCGAAGCACTCCTGTGATCAACAGTGTGTCCGGCAACGTGCTGAGCGGTGAGTTTTCTGATCTTTACCGCAAGGCGATCCGCTGGCGCCAGGCTGAGATTGACCAGCTCGCGCGAAGCGGCCTTCGGTCAGCTGAACAGCGTGCTGAGGTGCTCAAGCGTCAGTTGGATGAGGCTCCTGATGATCCGGACCTGCAGGCGCGACTGGATGGCGAAAGAACACGCGCCGCGCAGATGAGGGCACGCATTGAGGGTTTTCGGTCTGAGCTGGATTCAGGCAGCATCAGCCTCGATGCCAGTACAGCCTCGGTTCTCGTGCGAACACCGACCGGGTTTCAGCGTGTGGTATCGATTTCTGAGAATCGCATGACGACTGAAACCCTTCTGGAGAACATGTCTTTGCCGGAAAAAGCGCAGGCACTGTTCATACATACGCCAGCCGTTCAGCGAACCTTGTCGGATGCCCAGATTGCCGCTCTGGAATGGCTGAAGCATGAAGGGCTGATCAGGAATACATTCAATACCAGTTTCTTCGCGCGCGCCGATTCATCAGAAGCCGAGCTTGCTGGCCTGCTGGCAGCGACGATCGGGTCCATTCTGATCATACTGACAACCATGCTTCTGGCAGTGCCTGTCGGCATTGCGGCAGCGGTCTATCTTGAAGAGTTTGCGCCACGAAATGCGTTCACGCGCTTCATTCAGGTCAATATCAACAATCTGGCCGCGGTGCCGTCGATTGTATTCGGCCTGCTTGGTGCTGCGATTTTCGTGAATGGTGTGGTGATTCCGATCCCGTTCGTGGAAGCAACCTTCCGTCTGGGCGGTGGACTGGGGCGGGGCTGGCCGATCGTTGGCGGCATCGTGCTCGCGCTGATGACATTGCCGACCATTATCATTTCGTCACGCGCCGCTTTGTCATCTGTACCGGACTCCATCCGGCAGGGTGCGCTCGCGGTTGGTGCGACCCGACTACAGACGGTGCATCATCATGTCATGCCCATGGCGGCACCTGGCATTCTGACGGGCTCGATCATTGGCCTTGCTCAGGCGCTTGGTGAAACTGCGCCGCTATTGCTGATTGGCATGGTGGCCTTCATTGGCGATTTGCCGTCGGGCGTTACGGATCGGTCCACGGCGCTTCCCGTGCTGATTTTTCAATGGTCCACGCGGGCAGAACGCGCATGGGAGCCAATGACCTCAGCAGCGATTATCATATTGCTTGCCTTGATGCTGATTTTGAACGGATTGGCGGTCTGGCTCAGAATGAGGTACGAAAAGCGATGAACTCTCCAGTCCTGCCCAGTGCTGAGCCAGCCTTCCGCGGAGAAGCGCAGACCATTGCCGACCCCAAAGTGTCTCTGCGCAATGTGACGGTGAAGTATGGTGATGTGGTCGCGATTGACGACGTCACGTTTGATATTCCGGGCTGCGCTGTGACCGCACTGATCGGGCCATCAGGCTGCGGAAAGTCGACCTTTCTTCGCTGCATTAATCGCATGAATGAAACCATTCCGATCTGCCGCGTGACGGGAGACGTGCTGATTGATGGCGAGAACATCATGAAGAAGGAGGTCGATACTGTCCTTTTGAGGGCACGTGTCGGCATGGTGTTCCAGCAACCCAACCCTTTTCCAAAGACCATTTTTGACAATGTTGCCTATGGTCCGCGCATTCATGGCCTAGCGAGTTCCAAGGCGGATCTTGAAGAGATCGTTCAAACGAGCCTTCAGCGCGCTGGTCTTTGGGAGGAGGTAAAAGACTCCCTGCACAGGCCAGGGACATCGCTTTCCGGCGGGCAACAGCAGCGATTGGTGATCGCACGGGCGATCGCGATCAACCCGGAAGTCATCCTCATGGACGAGCCCTGTTCGGCGCTCGATCCGGTCGCGACAGCACGTATTGAGGAATTGATAGATGATCTGCGCACGAATTATTGTATTGTGATCGTTACGCACTCCATGTCTCAGGCCGCGCGCATTTCCCAGTACACGGGATTTCTGGACCGCGGGAAGCTTATCGAGACCGGAACGACCGAACAGATTTTCACCCGACCGCAGGATACGCGGACGAACGATTATATCACTGGCCGATACGGCTAACCGAACGGAGAACCGACCTTGCCGACCCATACAGTCAGCGCCTTCACAACCGAACTCAACGCTTTGACCAGCGATGTCTTGCGTATGGGTGGTCTGACGGAAGCCATGATTGCGGAAATGGCGACGGCATTTGCCCGGGGCGATCAGGATCTTGCCGCGCGTGTCATCGAAGCGGATGACGAGGTGGATGAGCTGGAAAGCAAGCTGGAGCGTGAAATCATGCGCCTTCTTGCACTCAGACAGCCGGTTTCAAGGGACCTTCGCGGCATTATTGCTGCGCTGAAAGTCTCCAATGATCTCGAACGGATCGGTGATCTGGCCAAGAATGTCTGCAAGCGTCTCATCGCGATGGGCGATGAGCACGGCAATACCGGTCAGAAGAGCGTCGAGCGCATGTCCAAGGCTGTACGCCTCCAGCTGAAAGCCGTTCTGGACGCCTATGCGACAGAGAACGCGCAGGAAGCCATCGATGTCTGGCTGCATGATGACGAAATCGACGAGCACTATAACAGCATGTTTCGCGAAGTTCTGACCTATATGATGGAAGATCCTCGCAAGATTAGCCTCGGCGCTCACCTGCTTTTCATCGCGAAAAACCTCGAGCGGATTGGTGATCACTGCACCAATATTGCCGAAGTGGTGCATTTCTTTGTGACTGGCGACGACCTGCCATTGACCAGACCACAAGTTTCTGAAATTGGGCAGACAAGAGAAGCGTAAATACAGGTAATACCATGTCCACTCCCTTTATCCTGATCGCTGAAGACGAAGAGTCGGTCACTGAGCTTCTCCGATATAATCTCGAACGCGAAGGCTATGAAACCGGTATCGCCCGCGATGGTGATGATGCGCTGATGATGATCAAAGAGCGCGCGCCAGACCTGCTGTTGCTCGATTGGATGCTGCCTAAGACCACCGGAATTGAAGTCTGTCGTCAGGTGCGGTCACGAACTGAAACGCGCAATCTGCCAATCATCATGCTGACCGCGCGCACCGAAGAAAGCGATCGCATTCGCGGGCTTGATACCGGCGCGGATGACTACATCACCAAACCCTTTTCTACGACTGAACTAATGGCGCGTATCCGCGCTGTACTACGCCGTATTCGTCCAGGTCTGGCTGAAGATGTCCTGCGTTGCGGCGATGTCGAGATCAATCGCGGTGCCCATACGGTGATGCGCGACGGGAAAGAACTGCATCTTGGCCCAACCGAGTTCCGACTGCTGGAATATCTCATGCAGCGCCCGGGCCGTGTATTCTCCCGCGAGCAGCTATTGGATGCTGTCTGGGGCGCTGACGTTTATGTCGAGGCGCGGACTGTGGACGTCCATATCGGCCGTCTTCGCAAAGCACTGAATAAGTATTCCGAGATTGATCTCATCCGAACGGTTCGATCCGCCGGATATTCACTCGTGCCGCCAAGAGAAGCCGAGCGCGCAGGCTGAGCGCAAGCTGCATGAAGGCCTTCGTCTGTTCTGAAATAACTGAAGATCTTTCTGGCACTCAACTCACTGACATTGCTGAGCCGGAGCCTGCTCCGGGCGAAGTGAAGATCCACATTCGTGCGGCCAGCCTCAATTATCCTGATATCCTGATGTGTCAGGGGCGCTATCAGTTCAAACCGGAACTGCCCTTTGTGGTGGGTATGGAACTGGCAGGCGTCGTTGTCTCCTGCGGGCAGGGGGTGACAGATTTTGCGCCGGGTGATCGCGTGTGTGGCGGATCGGCTAAAACGGGCGCTCTGGCAGACTACATCTGCTTGCCAGCAAATGGGTTTCGCCTGATCCCGGAGGCGTTCGATTTTGCTGACGCCGCGGCATTCGGCGCTGCTTTTATAACCGCCTATGTCTCGCTCGTGCGGCGCGGTCGTCTTGAGAAGGGCGACACGCTGCTGGTGCATGGCGCGACTGGCGGTGTCGGGTTGGCGACCGTGCAGCTGGGAAAGTTTCTGGGCGCGACGGTTATCGCGACGACGGGATCAACTCAAAAGATGGATGCGTTGAAGCGACTGGGCGCAGATCATGTGATCAACCTGTCTGGTGGGTTTCGCGAAGAGGTCAAAGCGCTCACCAATGGCCGTGGCGCTGATGTGATTTTCGACCCGATTGGCGGAGATGTTTTCGATGAGAGCACACGGTGCATCGCATTTGATGGGCGGTTGCTCGTTATTGGTTTCATGTCCGGCCGAATTGCAGAGGTCAAAACCAATATTCCCTTGATCAAAGGCTTTTCGGTCGTGGGGGTTCGGGCAGGAGAGTACGGCCGCCAATTTCCCGAACGCGGCGCGGAGGACCGCGACACGATCTGGAAATGGGCAAGTGAAGGGCTGTTAAAGCCGCATATCCATGCCCGCCTTCCGCTGGAGAAGGTCCGCGATGGGGTTGATCTCCTCCTGAAGCGTCAGGCCGTGGGCAAGGTGATTATCGAGCCCTGACGGGCTCAGGCGACATCGGGCTTTTTGTTGTTGTTGGCATCCGGTTCGTCGGCTGCAGTCGCGCCTTCATTGATCCGGTTAAACGCCTCCTCCATCTCAGGGTCCGTTGCGTCTTTCCGCTTCTGATATAGCGCCAGCTTTTTGCGAACGGCATAAGACATGAGGTTGGCAACAGAGTTCCGCGCCGTGTCATAGCTGTTTGGCAGCGTGGACAATTGCGTCAGCGCGTTGATGCCGGTTTCCAGAACATGCGGTTCGATCATGTGAGATCGTCCGACGCCATCAAGGTAATACTTCACAGATGTTGCGGTCAGCAGGAGCGGATTGTCGTCGGTATCTCTGGCAAGACGCATGGTTCGTACGGCCATCTCACGAACACGGGCGACGAGAGATGTGCGATCATCTGACAGTTCTCCACACGCCTGCCGAAGTTCTGCAATGGCGATGACGAGATCGTTTGTAGAATGCTCGGTCGGAATTTCCCGGCGTTTTTGTTCTTTCTTGAAATCATCAAGACGGCGACGCGGGCCAGCATAGTGTGCAGATGTTTTCCGGCGACGGCACGGGCCCACATAATTGGCCGATGAAATGAACGGGCGCGGGTCTTCAATCACCTTCTTCAACCGCTTGCTCAGCTGATTGGAGGAAACAGGCCGCGCCATGAATTCGTCTGCACCTGCGTCTCGTGCACCGACAATGAGCTGTTCGGTCGCGATCGGAGACAGATAGATCACAGGAATTTCTGCAAACTGAATATCATTCATGACGCGCAATTGACGAATGAACCCCAGATCCGGAGCTTCGTCATTTGTGTGAACATAGAGCAGCACGTCGGGCATGATTGTGCTGACATCGCTTTTGAGGAAGCGATCAGCAGTGCTGAAACTTACATGATCATTCTTGATGCCGACGCCGCGAAGCACTTCCATCATAATGCTTCGGGCGAACCCGCTATTATCGATGATGAGAAGCCTGGTTTCAGAAGCGACAAACGGGCGAGGGGTACGTACCGGGGAAAATCCTGAGTCTGTCATGCTGCTTCACGAAGTTTTCTCTGAATTATTTTTTCAAGGCCCATAGCGATCTGAAGTCGATCAGATGATTGCTTGTCGGAATGCTTGAGCAAGGTCCGAATGGCGTTCATGTGCGCAGTCACTACGTCGGACTGAAGCGCGCCGCTCGCGCCTACACCTTCAATGTATCGGGTGACGCATGAGGTTGCGAGTTCAAGCGCATCATCCTGGATACGTTTGGCGATGTCGCTGGCTTCGTTCGCACAGTTGTAGAGTGTCCGGACGCTGCCGCGGTCTTTTGGATCGATAGATTTCGCGATATCGGAAAGACGCTCTGCGCATTGAACCAGCATTTTGTGATTCATGGTCAGGTCTGGTTTTTCGGTGACCATGTCAACCGGATCGCTGAGTCGTTTCAGTGAGCCTTTATAGTCGATATTGCGTTTGCGGCGGCGACACGGGCCAACATAGTTCTTGCCGACGATGAAAGGGCGTGGACGCATGAGTACTTCATCAAGACGGACCTTGATGATGGAATGTGAAATCGGCTTGGCCGCAAATTCATCAACACCCGCCATACGCGCATTCTTGACGGTCTCGAGCCGCGGGTCACTTGTCACCATGATCACAGGGCAACCGCGGTTGGGTACAATATCTTCGCGACGGAACTGGTGGACGAGCTGAGTGCCCTGCATATCCGGAAGCAGGTTTTCCATGATCACCACATGTGGGTGCCAGACATTCATCGCCTCAACGATCTCGGCAGCGTTCGTGGCCGGAAAGACGCGCTGATAGCCCAGATTACGCAGCACTTCGCTGATCATAGCGCGTGCATAGTTTTGTGGCTCTCCGAGGACAATCGGCGTTTCTGCCGGATTGAATTTCTTTTTCTTATCCATCTGAGACATGATTTAACCCTGATCCTGCTCTGGGTTCATCCTGTCATACGTATCTGAATATTCCTGAACGTCGGTCGATGAAATTTTAAGTATCTTACCAAGGAAAGTTCGGCAGTTTACGTGTTGTGCAAACTCGGTCAGATGTGTAACATACGGAAAAGTAGATTTGAATCGAGAGTGAACCGTGTCTGACTCAGAAAAGCTCGACCAGCGTATTCAGCTGGTTGCCTCCAAGGAATTCGGACAGAAGGTCGATGGCTGGCGTCGGACGCAATCCGACCTGCCTTCGCGGTCTGAAGCCATTCGCCGGCTTGTCTATCTTGGTCTCGTTCATGAAGAGGAACACCCTATGCGTCTGATCACTGCGATTATCCGTCCGCACAAATACGCAACTGTTCGGGATGCGCTGTCAGAACTGGGCGTTACGGGGATTACGACTTCACAGGTAACCGGTTTTGGCCGTCAGCGTGGCCAGACTGAAATGTATCGCGGTGCCGAATACGAAGTGAAGGAAGTGCCGAAAATCAAGATCGAGGTGGCTGTCCCATCATCCATTCTTGAGCAATCCCTGGATGTGATCACCAAGGCCGCTGAAACCGGTAAAATCGGTGATGGCAAGATTTTCGTCACGTCTCTGTCCGGCGCTGTTCGCATTCGCACGGGTGAGCGCGACGACAAGGCCCTTATCTGATCGATCTGGTCAGTTCTGCACATTTCTATTGCGTCTGTGCGAAATCGTCGCATCGCAACGCCTGATCGTATTAACTTATGTTTTTGTCCGTGAGACACGGACTCTGAATAATCGTCCGTAGTCGGGACATTATGAGAGTCGGGACATGGGGAAATTTGCGGCGCTAATCGTGTTTGTGGTGGGATGCTTTATTGCGCCCGGCCAGATGGCCTTTGCGCAGCAAGCCGGATTTGATGCGCGTGATCCGTCGACTGACCGCGTGGTGGCGCAGTGCCTTCGCCAGAAAGGCATCGGGTTCCTGCCCGGAACGGACATTCTCTGCTATAATTCCATGATTTTTGCGGAGCATCTGGACCAGCTCAAAAAGCTTGGGCCAGCAAGCCGGGTGATTTTCACCAGCTCTGGCGGAAACATGCTGATCGCCCGTAAAATGAATGCCGAGCTGTCCAGGCGCCGCACACCTGTAACAATTGCCGGGCCGTGTCTTTCATCCTGTGCCATGCTGATCATGCCAGGGCTTAAGGATATTCATATTCACAACACGGCGCTGATTGCGTTTCATGGCATTACCGACATGAGCTTTGAGCGTTGGTGGGGATGGACACGTAGCGATGCCGAACCGTCCTTTGCAAAAGCCGCTGGTGCGAGTTTTGGCTTTGATGACGCCTATATGTTTTACCACAGCGCTCACATTCATATGAAACGGCATTTCGATCATATCGGTATTGATCACGCCTATTATGAACTCATTTCGCTTCAGATGGAGGCCGATGCCCGCAGTTATTCGGGGTGTCGGGCAGAGCCCTCAGAATACTGGACAATCATCTCACCAACGCATGTTCGTCGCTATCTGGGCGCGTCTGTTACCCGGATGGAGCGGTTCGTTTCGAGCTGGTCGGATCCGCTGAATCTCGCCTATCAGCATATTGGCTACCCGATTTCCAACAGATCCTATCTGATGACCGCAGAGTTTGATGCAGCGGGATGTGGCGCAGTGCAGCCTGTGCAGGTGGCGACATCGCAACAGCCATCCGGAACCCGCCAGATGCGCACGGCGTCAGCGTCGGAAGGGCAGGCTGACTAACCGCCACAACACCCAGATTGGCAGAACGACCGTCGCGCCCATGAGTGCCGGTAGCCAGCCATTTCGAATAAGCCAGAGAAAACCAGCGAGCGTGTTCTGCCAGATCTCTGCCAGGGAATTGAGAAGGCTGAACTCCTGCGGCTGTTGAGTAACGCCGCCGATTTTCATGATAATGCCGACAAGCACGCACAAAAGGATCAGGCGAACCGCGCCCCAGAAACGGAGTCCAAACAGCCGCATAAGGAGCGGCCGCTTCTGTTTTGGAGCTGGCTCATTGGGTTGCGCCGTCTGTGACACGGTCGTCGTGGTCGGATGAGATGTTCGCTCTCGTGATTTTCCGAACATGTCCCTCTCCACCTGCCATCATGAGCCTCACGAAGCAGACTAAGATCGTGCGGCAGAATTATGAACACAAAAAAGGGCTGCCGAAGCAGCCCCTGAGATTTGGAATTGTCGAAACGATCATGCCGCGTCGTCGTTGGCGGCGGCTTTGCGCACAACTGTTGTGTGAGGGTAAGGAATGGAAATTCCGCCCGCATCCAATTGTTCTTTCACCTTTTTGATGAGGTCGAACTTCAAGTTCCAGAGATCACTCGCTTCACACCATGTCCGAGTAGTGATGTCGACAGAACTGTCGCCGAGATTGGTGACCTTCACAAATGGCTCCGGGTCTTTCAGGGCACGTTCGTCAGCTTCGATAACGCCCCGGATAATGCCGATCGCCTTGTCCATGTCATCATCATAATCAATGCCGAAGACGATGTCGCAGCGACGTGTCGTGTAGCCGGAATAGTTGGAGATCACGCCGTCAATAGCTTCGCCATTCGGAATGATGATTTTGACGTTGTCGACTGTCGCCAGGATCGTCTGGAAAAGGTTGATGTCCTTCACCGTGCCAGACTCGCCAGAGATTTCGACGAAGTCGCCAATCTTGTAGGGGCGGAACAACATGATCATCACGCCGGAAGCGATATTGCCGAGTGCGCCCTGCATGGAGAGACCAATGGCCAGAGTCAGCGCACCAAGCACTGCGGCAAATGACGCGACCGGAATACCAAACACGCCGAATACTGAAATGACGACAGCTGCAGTGATCCCCCAACGCACCAATGATGCGAAAAAGTTTGCCAGCGTGTTGTCGACATTCTCACGCTTTGCGGCTTCGGTCCGCACCACGCCCGCAAGCCAGCCAGCAATTCGCAGACCAACAACCAGCATCACGATTGCGGCGATAACGTTCAGCGCGCCTGAAATAATGACGGAGCCGTACTGCTCCCACATAGCCTGAATATCCATAGTCTTCCTCTTTGTCAGAACACCTAGCCTGATAACGCGATTATATGACGCTTTGCAAAGCCGAGGCGAAAGACTTTCAAATTTTGTCGGATTAGCAGACAGTGAGGCGGGTTTATCGCCAGGTTTGTCATGCTGCGTGTTCTTTTTCTGTGTCTTGTGAGCCTTTTGCTTTGCGTGTCAGCAAGCGGTGCAGGCGGCTCTGACACGCCCCCGATGAATGCGCCGAATATTTATCAACAAACCACGACGGCGCTGAACAACGCGCCGGACTTTTCCAGTTTCGAGGGCGAGATTACGCTTATTGTTCTGTTCCAGCCGCATTGTTCCTGGTGTCCGATTCAGATGAAGGAGGCGGCAGAGCTTCAGCAAGAACGTGCGCCATGGCTGAATATCGTAGCCGTGTCGCGCGGCGGAACAATTCCGGAGCTACTCGAGGAGCTTCAGCGATACGATGTGCAGTTTCCCGCCTATCAGGGCAGCCGGTCGATGAATGCCGCCCTGCAAGAGCCGCCGGGCACACCTTGCGTCTATCTCATTGGACCGGACGGGTATCTGGGGCAGTATACGTGCGGCCGGAAGACAGTGGACGAGCTGGTTCTGTTCCTGATGGGCAAGCTTTAGCCGGCGTCGTCTTCGTCAACCAGAATGCGTTCTGGCATATTGGCGACATGAACCCGGAAAACGATCGCGCGTGCGCCATTCGGGCCACCAATGGGTGAGTGAGTCGCATTTGGTGGGATCACATAGGTATCGCCTGCTGACATGGGTAGATCCTCAATCCCTTCCTGCCGATGAATGGCTGTGCCTTCGATCAGATAGAGAAACTCTTCACCCGGATGATAATGCAGGGGGACGGCGGCATTGGGCGGAATGATGACGTCTGAAATCAACACCTCGAGACCGTCGGAGACGGTGATCGGCGCGCGGAGCATTTCATTGGAGCCGGGAGTGTCTGGCCGATAGGTTACGACGGTTTCCGTCTGCGGAATAAACTCGGGTTGCTCGCAAGCCATCAGTGTTGCGCAGGCCAACAGGCCCATCATGACTCTCGATCTCATGTCATCCTCCCCGATTAGTCAGGGGCAGGATAACTCAGAAACTGTTCCAGTGCATCCAGCGTGTCGGCTTCAGCCGTTGGCTTGTCCCAGCGGATGCGGTTGAAGCGCGGAAAACGCATGGCAACGCCGGATTTATGCCGGGTGGAGCGCTGCAAACCCTCGAAGGCGACTTCGACAACGAGACCTTCATCACGCGTGGCCGTGACCATGCGCACCGGGCCGAACCTGTCGATCGTGTTGTTGCGTACGAACTTGTCGAGCTGTTTGAGCTCCTCATCCGTGAAGCCGAAATAGGCTTTCCCGACCGGTGTGATTTCCCATCCTTCATTGACGGTCTTCCAGACACCAAAGGTGAAGTCAGAATAATAGCTGGACCGGCGACCATGTCCGCGCTGAGCATACATGATCACAGCGTCGATAAGGTAGGGATCGCGTTTCCACTTGAACCATGGGCCTTTGGGGCGACCGGCCTCGTAAACGCTATCCCAGCGCTTCAGCATCAGGCCTTCGATTTCAGGGTGCGGAGGTGAATTGCGCAGCTCTCTCATCGTTTCGATGTCCGTCACCGGTACAAGCGGTGAGACATCAAACCGATCGCTTTCATGCCGGTCGAAAAAGGCTTCGAGGCGCGTGCGGCGGTCACGAAAATTGAGTGGCCTGATATCTTCACCACTATCATTGAGAAGATCATAGGCGCGGATGAAGGCCGGGCGCTCCGTCAGCATTTTCCTTGTAACGGTTTTCCGGTTCAGTCGCTGCTGAAGATCGTTAAAGGCTGCGACCTCCCCTTCAGGGGTGCGAACGAGCAGCTCGCCATCAAGAGCGGCATCAAAGTCCATCGCCTCGATCACATCGGGGAAGGTGTGAGAGATGTCATCGCCTGTTCGCGTGTAGAGGCGCTTCACGCCGCCCTCGGATATCGCCTGCACGCGGATGCCATCCCATTTCCACTCGGCAGCAAAGGTCTCTGGCGTGATCAGGTCCGGGTCGACCGCGTCCGGATCATCCCGGTCTTTTTTGGCGATCAGAGGATGTGCAAGCATGACAGGCCGGAACGCTGCGCGCATGTCGGGCTGAGGTTTGTCGGCCTTGCCTTCGAGCCAGGCGAAGACGTCTTCATAAGGCGCGGAAAGGCCATGCCAGATTTCTTCGATCTCGGTGACCGGTACATCACCCATTTGAGCGAGCGCCTGTTTGGCCAGCCGGGCCGAAACACCAATGCGGAGCCCACCAGTGACAAGCTTCAAAAGCGCCCAGCGGGGCGTGGGCTCCATCCGGTCGAGCCAGCCTGTGATGTGGCCAATAGCTTCGGCCTTTGTGGAGTCTTGCAGCGTCTCGACGATCTCATCGAGCGGCGGTACGCGGTTTGCGCCTTTTATCTCCGGCCAGACGAGACTCACAGTTTCGGCGAGATCACCGACATAGTCGTAGGAGAGTTTGAACAGCTCCTCATCCATGCGTTCGGTGATCAGTTGCCGGATGGCGCCGGATTTGATGGATTTCAGATCCAGATCACCGGTAATGGCGGCGAGTGCATAGCCGCGCGTCGGGTCTGGTGTGTCACAAAAATATCCGCAAAGCAGAGTAAGCTTGGCATTTCGCCCAGGCGTCAGGATGAGGCGTTCAAGAAGGTCGGCGAAAGCTTGCATAGGGAATTAGATAAGTTGAAATTGGCCAGATGACAGAGCAAACGCCCCCAGACGGCTTTAAGCCGCACTTTCGAAAATCAGGGCTCACCGACCCGTGGGAGCCACTTTATTCCAGCCCTGAACCGGATCGTGTCAGGATGGGGCTTTATCTTCGCGAACCCCACTGCAATTCCCGCGGGCTGGTACACGGCGGACTGATTGCCGCTCTGTCCGACAATGCCATGGGCTTGTCTTGTCATGCCGTGATTTCTGGTGAAGGCCGAAAGCTTTCGGGCCTCGTGACCGTCAGCATGACGAATGATTTCGTCGGGTCAGCAAAGCTGGGACAATGGCTTGAAATTGTACCGCGTGTTGTGAAAGCCGGCGGGTCGCTGGCCTTTGCCGAGTGCCTGGTGTTTGGCAATGGCGAGGTGATTTCTCGCGGCAGTGCGAGTTTTAAAATTCTGAGCTGATGGCTTAAAACCGGCGGCAGAGGCGGGAGTCGACCGTACAGACCGACATTGTGGCTTCAATCCAATCCCGATGTGAGGCGAGATTGATATAGCGGGCAAGATAATTGCCGGAACAGATGCGGCCATCACGATTGGCGCCAAGTGTGGACAGGACACCCATCATCACAGGTTGGCCATCCTCTTCGACCATAAGCGGCCCACCTGAATCCCCAATGCACGGTCCGGATCCATATCGGCTTGAGAGGCTGATCCGGTCGTCATCAATCGAGGCGACGTCCAGTTCTTCCTTCTGAAGGAAGTCGGCGAGATCGCCACCATACTCGATAAGGCCCCAGCCGCCGACGCGAGCTGATTTGAACTTTGACCGTGAAAACGTCTCTCGCGTTGCGCCCCACGACACAATGGGCACATCGGCCAGTTGAGACAGGGAGTCATCATTTACATGGATGAGCGCAATGTCGTGGGCGAAATTGGTTTCTGTGCCGCGAAAAGACCCATGGCAGACAGCGAAATCGGCTTCGACACGCTGTGTGCTGAAAGATGAGAGCTGTTCGCTGCCTGCCTTCAGGACCAGGCGATCATGCCCTTCGGCGATGCAATGTGCTGCTGTCAGGAACCAGTTCTCTGCAATTCGCGTGGCTGAGCAGTGGCCGGTAATGGTTTCAGTTTCGCTGACATCGCGTTCGGGCTCCAGCTTGACGATACCGGGAAGGTCGCGAGCCGGTATGGCTGATGACAGGCTCACTGGAGGTTCAGAGGCGAAGGTTGAAAACGTGGCGAGCTGTTCTTCGAAGGCGGTGCTGACGGGTGGATCATAGGGGCCACAGAGCGCAAACTGACTGTCAGCACGCGAGGCGATGAATGGCGCGTCTCCGGTGGCGGACAGGCTGGCGGCCTGATCATAACTGTGGGCAAGAGGAAATTGGGCCGGTGTTTCCGAATACCGGGGCTTCAAGAATTGGCTGCCCGCAATGGTTGCAGCGATAAATACTCCCACGAAACTATACTTGGCCCAGTTCGTCACACGTTTATCTCCAGACTTCAAATCCTCTGATCTTAACCTTCACACGTCAATGGTCTCCCCAGAAACTTTCTCAATTCTTTATGAGCGACGGTTTTCACTCTGACAGTGGAGGATATCCCGAATCCAGCCTGAGCACGAATTATGGTTTTGATGGGGCTGAATTCTGCGCGGAATTCTGTCAGAAACAGTCAGGTATTGATCAGAGGCGGCCATGTGCGGACGATTTTATCGGCATCTTGTGACCTGGGAAGAATTCCGCTCTGCGCTGGAAATCATCATCCCGGACGGCGTTGAGTCGCCTGAGGCCAAGTATAATATCGCGCCCATGACCTATGTGCCGATTATCCGGCGCGATCTCGATACGAAACAGCTGGAACTGTTTCCTGCCATGTGGAGCCTGGTGCCCAGCTGGTGGAAAAAGCCTCTGTCAGAAAAGAAATTCTCGACCTTCAATGCGCGGTGCGAAACGGCCCATGAAGCGGCGACCTTTCGTGGCGCATTTCGCCATAAGCGTTGTCTTGTTCCGGCCAGTGGCTGGTATGAATGGTCAGGTCAGAAGGGAAACAAGATCCCGTTTGCGGTTTCGCTGCGCAATCGGCGCTGGTTCTGTTTTGCCGGGCTTTGGGACACAGTGATCATTGATGGCTCGGAGCTGACCAGCTTCACCATTCTCACGACACAGCCGAATGATGTGATGGCGGGTATTCATACGCGAATGCCGGTTATTCTCCAGCCTGATCAGTATGAGCGCTGGCTGGACCCGATGGCGAAGCTTCAGTTCGATGACCTGTTCGAACCGTTTCCAGCGGCTGACACGCATGCCTGGGTGGTTGGGCCTGATGTCGGCAATGTGCGTAATCAGGGGCCGCACCTGATCGAGGAGGTTTAGCTGCCCCGCGTCGGATCGATAATGGCGTCGTCGTAAATCGTGTCAGGATCAAGGATTTTGCCATTCACCGGGCGGCCAAGCGTTCGGTGAACTTCAGGCGGTTGGTCCCCCTGATGAAGACGACGAAGAACGGCGAGACTTGGGACGTCAGCCACTGTCTGGCGTTCATTGTGCAGGATATAGTCTCGCCAGCGGCCAAACCTGTAATGCTCAATCCAGACATCGGGCTCCTGCAAATCCTGCGATAATGTCCAGCCGCGCGCGCCATCGCGCATACGGATGCGGCGACGGGTTTTCATCGTGGCGAGGAATTCGGCGAGGTCTGCCTTGGCGATCTGATAGCGGATGGTGACGTGGACGGGGCCGGAGCGCGGTGTGACATCGACCTTGAGTTCCGGCATTTTCCAGCGCCCGGATGGATCGAGGTTTTCATCTTCATTTTTCGGCAGTTTCAGGACAAGCCCGGCAAGCAGAGAAACGCTTTGCATAGCGGCCATGATGAGCAGGGCGTCTTCGACGCTGTATATCTCCGAGAGACGACCGGCTGCGAAACTGCCCACCGCCATAGAGCCGAAGACAAACATCTGGAAAAGCGACATGGCCCGCCCGACCACCCAGCGCGGAACAGACATCTGAACCGAGACGTTCATGGTCGCGATGGCGAGGATCCAGCCTGCGCCGCAAAACACCAGTCCGAATAGGGACAAGGCGAGATAGCGGCTTTGCGAGACAATCACTGCGCCGAAGATCAGGCTGATCAGGGCGAGCCGCACAATCGTCTCACTGGAAAGGTGATTGCGGATGGACCGGTTGGACAGCGCGCCAATGACGGCGCCGATACCAAACCCGCCAGACAGGAAACCAAACGTTGCCGCCTCACCGCGCAGAAGATCGCTGGCAACAAGAGGCAGGAGCGAGGGAACCGCGCTTGCGGCGAGGCCGACCAGAAGTGCACGTGCCAGAACAGTCCGAACGGGCGGAGACAGCGCAACATAACGAACTCCGGCGGCCATGGCGGTGCGCAGGCCTTCCTTGAGCCTTGGTTTTTCCTTCTCCTGTTTCCAGGTGAGAAGAACCCCGATCAGACCAAGATAGCTCATCGCATTGAGAGTAAAGGCGCTGGCGGCACCTGCGGCAGCGACGATCATCCCGCCAAGTGCCGGGCCAACCGAGCGGGCGATATTCATGCCGAGTGAATTCATGGCCAC
>NZUJ01000080.1 GCA_002701295.1 Ponticaulis sp.
CGAATCGATCCGGTTCTCGCCGCCTTCACCACAAGGGCGTGCAGGCGATGTGTCCGTGATCTGGGATCTGATGATTCATGATCTCGATCTCGCCGGGTGCCTTATCCCTGGAAAGTTCACATCTGTCGAAGCTACGGGGAAGAAGATTCATACGGATCATCTGGATGAAGCAACAGCTCAGTTCACATACTCAAGTGGCGCAAAGGCAATTTTGAAAGCCAGTCGCGCGGCCGAAGCACGCGAACGCAAAATGCGTGTGGTCTATGAGACAGGTGAAATCAGTGTCGACTTTCTGACGCGGCAGGTCATCAATACGACGCCTTATAAAGTCGAAGTCGATATCTCACCCCAACTTCCAGACCCGCTCGGGGCTGCAGATGAGAGCTTCTTCAAAGCCTGCCTCGGAGAGCACGACTCACCCATTCCGGGTCATGGCGCCATCTCCGCAGTTGCAATGGCAGAAGCTGCCGAAGCGTCTGCGCTTCGATAGACTAGGCTTTTTCTCAATCTGAGTGTAAGGGGCAGGAATGGCCAATCCAATTTCTCTCACCATTGCCCAACTTAATCCCATCGTTGGTGATGTTCGCGGTAATCTCACGCTTGCGCGAGAGGCACTCGCGAGGGCACGGCAAGATAATTCGGATCTTCTGGTGTTTTCAGAGCTGTTTCTGCTCGGCTATCCGCCGGAGGATCTGGTCCTCAAGCCGCGTGTTACTGAGGCCTGTCAGGCAGCGCTGAGTGAACTTGAAGCAGAGCTCGGACAAAATGACCCCGCTGTTCTGATTGGCGCACCAATCAGACTTGATCATAAGGCCCGCAACAGCGTCTTTCTATTGCAGCATGGCAAGGAACGGCAACGTTGGGACAAGTTTGAACTTCCGGACTATGGTGTGTTCGACGATAGTCGGGTGTTTGAACCGGGGAACAACGAGAAACCCTATTTCGACCTGAAAGGGCTCAGGATCGGCGTCGCGATCTGTGAAGATATCTGGTTCGACCACGTCCCGAATGCCGTGAAAGACGCTAAAGCAGATTTGTTGCTGGCGATAAATGCGTCGCCATGGCGGCGTACAATCCATCAAGAGAGACGAACAGCTTTCGCGGCCTGGGAAAATGAAGACCTGCCTTATGTTTTCGTCAATCAGTGCGGTGCGCAGGACGAACTGGTTTTTGATGGGGCGTCTTATGCATGGACCTCACGCTCTTCGCATCAATGGTTGTTCGACGGCTTTTCCACGGGCATTGCGACAATCACATTTGACCCAGACCAGAAGTCATTCGACGTGTCTGAAAAAGATCACCCTCCAGAGGGTTTGGAAGCGGATTACAAAGCCGCGACGCTGGCGCTTGGTGACTATGTCAACAAGAACGGATTTTCAGGTGTCGTGCTCGGGCTGTCTGGTGGGATAGATTCGGCTCTCACAGCTGCTATTGCTGTCGACGCTCTCGGACCGGAGCGTGTCTGGTGCGTTATGTTGCCCTACAGATATACGAGCTCCGAAAGTCTTGAAGACGCAAAGCTGTGCGCCTCGGCGCTTGGTGTTCGCTATGACATCATTCCTATTGAGCCGGGTGTTGATGCTCTGGAGGGCATGCTCGCTGAACAGTTTGTCGGCAAACCTGCGGATACGACCGAGGAAAATGTTCAGTCCAGACTTCGCGGAGTCACCCTTATGGCGCTCTCGAACAAGTTTGGACCAATGGTCGTGACAACTGGCAACAAGTCAGAGATGGCTGTCGGTTACGCGACGCTTTATGGTGACATGTGTGGTGGATATAATCCGCTCAAAGACTTCTATAAAACTGAAGTATTTCAGCTATCTTCATGGCGTAATTCATTCAACGGATCAGGTTTGCAGGGGCCTTTGGGTGAAGTCATTCCGGAGCGAATTATTAGCAAGCCACCAAGCGCAGAATTGCGTGAAGATCAGAAAGACGAAGACAGTCTGCCACCATATGACGCGTTAGATGATATTCTTCGGTGTCTTGTCGACTACGAACAATCGGTCGATCACATAGTCGAACGCGGGCACGACAGAGCTGTCGTGAAGCGGATAGAGCATTTGTTGTACATCTCGGAATACAAGCGTCGGCAATCTGCTCCGGGTCCTAAAATCGGTCCGCGCAATTTTGGGCGGGACCGCCGTTATCCGATCACAAGCCGTTGGCGAGATGCTTAGCTTTCTCACTCGCAATGCGCGTTGGTTAGCGGGCGGATTGCTGCTGTGCTTCTTTTCCGGCTTTGGGCAGACCTATTTTATTTCGCTCTCAAATGAATCTATCCGCACAGCGTTAGATCTGTCTCATGCCGAGTTTGGCCTGGCCTATTCTATCGCCACGCTTGCTAGTGCGTTTACAGTAGCAAAGTTCGGGCATCTGGCAGACCGATGGTCGCCGCGAAGGTCCGCTGCCATCGTAATTATGTGTCTGGGCCTAGCAGCCTTTCTGATGTCCTTTTCGATTCTGTCCGTTTTGATTCTGGTGCCAGCCTTATATGGACTGAGATTGTTCGGGCAGGGGTTTTGCGGGCACGTTGCCATGACGTCAGCCGGCAAATGGTTCGAGCGAAATCGAGGAAAGGCCGTCAGTATCGTCGGACTTGGATTTCCGCTCTCTGAAATGACAATGCCTGTTCTGGCAGCGGGCGTTCTTTCACTTGCAGGATTTCAGGCGCTTTGGGCTGGCGGTGCCGGAGTGCTGATATTCAGCGCGCTTCCTGCAATATTTCTGTTGTTGAGAAAAGATCGACTTCCAGGATCGGCTGACCCGCATGAGAACCAGAATGTTACGTCAGAGGTTTTGAACAATTGGCGACGTCGAGACGTCATGAAACGCGTGGAATTCTATCTGGTGCTCGTCGCCGTCTTGTGTCCACCTTTCATGAATACCGCCTTTTTCTTTCATCAACAGCACCTGGCTGAGATCAAGTCCTGGCCGATTTCCATGATGGTCGGCTCAATGACAGTGTTTGCCCTGGCTCAAATTGCATCCAGCCTGCTGACTGGCTTTCTGATTGATCGGATCGGTTCGAAAATAATTCTCAGTGTTTACCTCATGCCCTTGGCTATCGGGCTGACGATTCCGGCTTTCACAGAAAGCAGCCTCGTTATTCCGCTTGTTCTCGGGTTTATGGGCTTGTCGAATGGCGCTGCAGCGAGCCTTCTGGGAGCATTATGGCCTGAGCTGTTTGGTAGCAAACATCTTGGAGAAATCAGAGCGTTGGCGTATGCCGCCATGGTCGCATCAACCGCAGCATCGCCGCTCTTAACCGGTGTTCTGATTGATGTTGGCGTCAGATTTGATCTCCAATTGGCGTGCTGTGGTGCATTTTCGCTCTTGGCGAGCGCGCTTATGTTCCTTATCCAACCGAACCTCAGGCGTTTGAATGCGTCGCTCTTACCAAATGAACTGAAACAAAAGTCATGACCTCTCCAATCGTACGTTTCGCACCTTCACCAACCGGACGCCTGCACGTAGGCAATGTCCGAACGGCACTGATAAATTATCTTTTTGCCAAAGGTCAGAACGGGAAGTTCCTATTGAGGATCGACGATACGGATCTCGAGCGCTCAACCAAAGACTATGAAGATGGTCTCAAGACAGACCTTAACTGGCTCGGAATCACCTGGGATGACACCTTCAATCAGTCAGACCGGTTTGGAAATTACGACGCGGCTGTCGAAAAGCTGAAGTCTGCTGGTCTTCTTTATGCCTGCTATGAGACACCTGAAGAACTAGAACGGAAGCGAAAAATTGCACTCAGCCGCGGTCGACCGCCGGTTTACGATCGGAGCGGTTTGAGCCTCAGCGATACGGAGATCAAGGCGTTTGAAGCAGAAGGTCGGACGCCGCATTGGCGTTTTAAGCTCTCCGGTGACCGGGTCGAGTGGAATGACCTTGTCCGCGGACCTCAAAGCATTGATACGTCATCGGTTTCAGACCCGATTTTGGTCCGTGGTGACGGAAGTTATCTCTACACTCTGCCAAGCGTCGTCGACGATATCGAATACGGAATTACCCACGTCGTACGCGGTGAAGACCACGTCACGAACTCTGGCGCTCAGATAGAAATATTCCGTGCACTTGGAGGTACGTCACCGGACATGGCTCACACGCCTTTGCTGATTGGCGCGGACGGTCAGGGCCTGTCGAAACGCCTTGGGTCACTGTCCATGATGGAGCTGAGCAAGAAAGGTATTGAGCCAATGGCTATTGCCAGCCTTCTCGCCAAGATTGGAACAAGCGACAATGTCGAACTAAAACCTTCACTCGAAGTGCTTTGCGAGGAGTTTTCCTTCGACAAGATCGGTCGCGCACCGGCGCGATTTGATGAGGCTGATCTCTACAAGCTCAATGCGGCTATCCTACAGGAAATGGAACCGTCTCTGGCAGTCGCCAAACTTGCTGAGTTGGAAGGGTTTCATACGATCGGTGCGCCCGAATTGTTCTGGGACACAATCAAAGGCAATATTTCCACAATAAGCGAGGCGAATGACTGGATCGAAGTCGTCACAGGTAAGATCCAGGACACTGATCTGTCAGAAGATCAGGACTATCTGCGAGCAGCTCTGGAGCACCTCCCATCGGGTGCGTTTGATCTTGAAACCTGGAGCAGCTGGACTGGCGAACTCAAAGCAGCCACAGGCCGTAAGGGCAGGGGGCTGTTTATGCCCCTGCGTAAGGCGCTGACGGGTCTGGAGCGCGGACCGGAAATGAACCGGATGATTGTTCTGCTCGGTGAGGAGACCTGCAGAGCACGTCTAGAAAAAGCGATCGTTTAATCGTCAGTCGTTATCGAGGCGCACCTGAAGCGCCTCGATGGCATCTTCTGGCGTCGAGACATGGGCGAACAGGTCGAGAAACGCCATCGGCGTGAACTTTCCATCGACGATATGACCCATCAATTCGAAGAAGGGTTTCCAGAACTCATCTTCATCCAAAAAAGCCATGGGCTTTGAGTGCAGATCCAGGCGCGCCCAAGATAACATTTCGACAGCCTCCTCCAGCGTGCCAATGCCACCTGGAAGAACGATGAAAGCGTCAGACTCGTCAAACATCATTTGTTTGCGTTCGTGCATCGTTTCGACAATGCGATGCTCTACGGCGTCGAAAATACGTTCCTGAGACAACAGAAAGCGCGGCATAATTCCCAAGACGCTTCCGCCGGCTTCATGTGCTGCGGTTGCCGCTGCACCCATCAGGCCGACACTACCGCCGCCATACACCAGCCGAATACCCGCATTGGCGAGTGTTTCGCCCAGTCTCTTTGCGAGATCGAGATAGCTTGGATCAACTTCGTTTGAAGAACCACAATAGAGGCAGATGGAAAGTGATGAGGACATTTTGCACCATTAAGCTGGTTCGGACTTACATCTTTGCATGAACATATTTTTGTTCACTGGCAAGAGACGGCCGCGACAACTATCTGACAATTATGAAATCTCTTTCACCATCAGACCCGGATACAATTGAAGACGCTTCAGGCGGTTTGGGCAAGGCGCTATTGCGCGTATTAAGTGTCCTCTGGGATCCCGAACTGTCGAAATGGCGCTTCAGGATGGGACTGGCTCTGGCGCTGACTGTCGGAGCCAAATTTCTGAGTGTGTCTGCTCCGCTGTTTCTCGGTGAGGCGATCACTCTGGCGTCCAATCATGATTTGGGCGCGACGTTGCAGCCAATATTCATGGCGTTATTCCTGTTCGCCGCTGTCCGCTATCTGTCTTCTGGGCTTCCACAGTTCCGCGATTTCCTGTTCGCGCCGGTCAGTCAGGATGCAATGCGGCATCTGTCTGTGAAAGCTTTCGGAAAAGCACAGCATTTGTCTCTGGGCTTTCACCAGACGCGGCGATCAGGAGCGCTCAACAGGGTCATCGAGCGAGGCTCGAACGCGATGGACGTTATTCTTAGGTTCCTCGTTTTCAACATTGTGCCGACATTCATTGAGCTGGCGCTGGCTGCTGGTGTGCTGGCGGTCGCCTATTCTCCAATGCTGGCCGTCATCGCCGTGGCTACAATCGCGGTCTACGTTCTGTTCACAGTGGTCGTGACTGAATGGCGGGCACAGCAAAGACGCAGTTTGAACAAGGCTGATACAGAACTCCGAGCGCGCTCGATGGATAGTCTGACGAACTTTGAGACAGTGAAATCATTTGCTGCCGAGGACCGGGAAACGGAAAGCTTCAATCAGTCCTTCAAGTCTTACAACACGCGTTATGTCCACACGGTCCAATCGCTCTCATTCCTGAATACAGGTCAGGAGCTGATTATGAATCTGGGACTTCTGGCTATGCTGGGCTGGACGGGCTGGTCAGTCGCCATGGGCAATATGGAGGTCGGTGCTTTGGCTGCCGTGTTTGCGATGCTGTTGAACCTTTACCGGCCGCTGAACATACTTGGCTGGGGCTGGCGAGAGATCAGGCAAGGCGTTATCGATCTGGAAAAAGTGTTCGGTCTGATGAGCATGGTGCCAGAAGTGTCAGATGCACCTAACGCCAAAACCTTGCAGTCTGTGCAGGGGAGTGTCTCTTTCGAAAACGTGGATTTCAGTCATGACGGCCGTTTTGCAGGCCTCAAGGACATCAGTTTCGATCTTGCTCCCGGAAAGCACCTGGCAATCGTGGGGCCCTCTGGGTCTGGAAAATCGACACTTCTGCGCCTGCTGTTCCGCTTTTTTGATGTAGAAAACGGCGTAGTCAAAATCGATGGGATCGACGTTCGCGGTGTTACACAGGCCAGCTTGCGTAGCGAACTTGGGATCGTTCCTCAGGACGTCGTATTGTTCAACGACACGATAAAACAAAATATCCTCTACGGGCGTCCGGATGCCAGCGACGACGAGCTCAGACACGCTATTGAGAGCGCTCAGCTAGCTGACTTCATCAACTCACTTCCAGATCAATGGGAGACCCGTGTAGGCGAGCGGGGGCTTAAGCTGTCTGGCGGCGAAAAACAGCGTGTCGGGCTGGCGAGAGTTGTCTTGAAAGACCCTAAAATTCTCGTTCTGGACGAAGCGACTTCAGCACTGGATAGTCAGACGGAAGAGCGCGTTCAACAAGCGATTTCCGAGGCCTCGCGCGGGCGAACAACTCTGACAGTTGCCCATAGATTATCCACAATCCGGCAGTCTGATCTGATTTTGGTGCTTCAGGACGGTCGTGTCGTCGAAAAGGGTACCCACCAGGACTTGCTATCGCAAAACGGACTTTATGCTGATATGTGGAAGAAGCAGAGTTCGAGTTCAATTTTGTCACCCGAACCGCTGAGTTAGAGGAAAGCTGAACCTTATGTCTAAGAAATCGATTTCCAAAAAAATGCCATGGTACCGCGCTCAGTTTGATCTTGAGGGCCTCGGTTTCGGCGGACTGGCATTAGTGCTCGCAATCCTGCTCGGCGGGATACACTGGATACTAATGCTGATCTTTTTCCTCGTGTTTATCGTTGTTCTGTTGGCTTCGAGAGACACAGAACGCACGTCGCCAGTTGGTGAAGATCTGGTCCTGTCTCCGTGTGATGGTATCATTGAAAGTGTCTCGTCGGTGCTTCCTCCGCGTGAACTTCGTTGGGATACGCAGGAAGTCGTTCGCGTCCGCATTTCCTCTTCTCCATTTTCCGTGAATGGTGTCCGGGCGCCGATGACCGGCAATGTCGACAGCTATATCGTTGAGCCAGGCGCACCTTCGGCATTGTCATTTGATGCTGAAAATTCCGATTTGCGAGAAGCCTTCATTCTGACCAGCAATGACAAACATGCTGCTGGTCTGCGCGTTGCGACAGGTGGACTTGGTCCTCGTCTCGATATCGATCTCGAAGCAGGCGACGGCGTTCGCGCTGGCCGTAAAATCGGGGTCAGACGTCTCGGTGGCTGGACGGATGTTTATCTGCCAGGTTCGGCGATCGTGACGATGATCGAAGGAATGAGTGTCATCGGTGGTGAATCAGTGTTGTCAGATCTTTCTGATCTTGAAGCCAGCTTCAATCGGACAACCATGTTCGCTGACCCGCCTGCACCTCCGCCAGAGCCGGAACCAGTTGAACCTGTTCCAGTCGTATCAGAAGAACCTGCTGCGTCTGAAGCGCCTACAGCAGATGCTGAGATCCCTAATCCTGAGCCGATGCCCGAAAAGGTTATCGACGAAGAGGCGACTACCCCGACGCCGGAAACCGATACTGAGAATAAATAGGGTCGGAGAACTTCAGGAGCCCTTGTTTCCCCATTTGAACAAGGGCTTCAACGGGAATACCCAGATAATTCCTGCCACGGCAAAGTATCCGATCTGCATCCATACAGGCGACTCTGCCAGCCAGCTGCCAATCGTCGCAGCAAGGGCGATATAGCCAACAACATATGCAAGCAGGATCACAATGGTCAGAGGTTTGCGCATGTCGAATCGCCTGTGTTGTGCCGTTGTCGCCATTCCCTGGCAGGACTTGCCAAGTCTGGAGATTTGATCATTTAGGGGGAATGACTGACAACAACCAGACTGCAGACAAAAAAACACTCAAACATGCCCGGCTCTGGGTCAGGCGCTGGCTCGTGCTGCTCGGACTGCTGGTTTACGCCATCATTCTGGTTGGAGGTGCCACCAGACTGACTGATTCGGGACTTTCCATCACAGAATGGAAGCCGATCTCTGGCGCACTGCCGCCGCTTGATGACCGTCACTGGGCGGAGTTGTTCGCGCTGTACCAGCAAACCGCTGAATATCAGCTACAAAACGCCGGTATGCTGCTCCACGAATTCAAATTCATCTATTGGTGGGAGTGGGGCCACAGGCTCCTGGGGCGTCTGGTTGGTCTCGTGGCCATTCTGGGTTTTGTGGTCTTCTGGATACGTGGGTGGCTATCTTCGGGATGGAAACTGAAATTCGGCCTACTGATTGCTCTTGGAGGCCTTCAGGGTGCCATAGGGTGGTGGATGGTTTCCAGCGGTATTGGCGAGACAACCCGGATTGATGTCGCGCCCTACAGGCTGATGACCCATTTTTGTCTGGCTCTGCTGATTCTGTGTCTGATCTGCTGGTTCTGGCTGGACTACGACCCGCTCAAAACGAAGGTCAGGAAAGCAAGATTATCGCCACTGCTTGTGGTCTTTTCGGCGGTTATTTTTCTTCAGATGGCGTCTGGCGCGCTCGTTGCAGGGCTGGATGCCGGCCGAACCTATACCGACTGGCCCATGATGGCCGGAAAGTTTATCCCAAACGCCTATTGGAATGATGGCCTCGGCATCAGAAACCTTTTTGAGAATGTTGCGACAGCGCAGTTCAATCACCGGGTTCTGGCATATTTGATCGCTGTATTGCTGGTCGCGGTCTTATGGATGAAACGATCACGCCTGTCCGAAAACGGGCTGATGATCGTTTCAGGTTTAGTTGCCGCTCAGATTGCCTGGGGTGTTTATACACTCCTGTCAGCAGCGCCTCTCGAGTTAGCACTCGTCCACCAGGGAATCGGCGTGCTGGTGCTGCTGACATCGGTCTGGAGCCTCTATCGAGATAGTCAGTTGGCGGCGTCCAACTGACTGAAGATGTCATTTTGATCGAGATAAAGAATTCGCGAGTCGCCACCGTCTGCTCTGCCTTCGATTGCCAGGAAACCATTCGGGAAGCTGGCTTCCGTGCTGAGACCGCTCATCACGATATTTTTGACTTCGTCTGGGGCTTCTGAGGACAAGCTGGCCTGAATGTCGAGCTTAGCGTACTTGCCTTCTTCATTCGCCACATAGACCTCACCACCGGAATAGCTCATGGCGAGCCTCAGGGCGTCATCCTGCAGCAGACCCGTCATATGAACCGGAACACCGCTCAAACTCATCAGGACGGGCTCTCCATCGCCGTGAATTGATATTCCGAACCCGCCTGCAGCAATTTTTGTGTCACCAACCATGGCGCAGCTCTTGACGTATTTGTCGAAGCGAAGTGATTCGCTTGGCTCGTAGATCAGATTTTCGCCTTCGGATTTGATCGTGCCGACAGAAAGGCTCTGGCTATCTAAATCCGTCCAGTAACCGACGTTCACGGTATCGGGTGAAGACGTGGAGGCGGACGCACAAATACCTTCAATAGTCCCACTGACGTCTGCTTCCAGCTCGATCTCCAGAGGCGCTGGAAGTCCGGGACTGTAAACAAAAACGACGATCTCGCTTCCGGATCTGGATATTCCCGGAAAAAGAAAAAGCTCCGCGCCATCGACGTCGACTAGTGTCCCGTTCCCAAGGCTCGTCGTCCGATACGGGCCAGGCTCGGTCAACGAAACGCCGTCAAAACTCACGAGTTCGAGCCCACCACTTTCGTATCCGACCAGGAACTGAGGCTCGCCCTGATCGGTCACAGATAGCGCCCCCAGGTTTTCTTTTAATGGCTCTGATTGCCAGATAATCGGCGCGCTCAGAGCGGATGATACAGGGGAGGTCGGTTTCTCTTCTTCTCCACCGCCACATGCGGAGAGAAATAAAATTAAGCCGAATGCCGCTGCTTGATTGACATTCGTTTGCTTAGGCATTAGTGACCCGCGTTCTGCCATTTAACAACACCTTCAAGAAAGGCTCCGAGTGGAGCAATGAAAACTTTTTTGGCCAAACCAGCTGAAGTCGAGAACAAGTGGATCGTCATCGATGCCACTGATGCCGTCGTCGGCCGTCTCGCGTCATATATCGCTAAGCGCCTGCGCGGCAAGCACCGTGCTGATTACACCCCTCATGTTGACTGCGGTGATCATATCATCGTCATCAACGCTGAGAAGGCTGTATTTACAGGGCGTAAGCGCCAGCAAAAGAACTATTACCGTCACACCGGTTATCCGGGCGGTATCAAGGAACTGTCTGCAGATGCCATTCTGCGCGGCCGTTTCCCTGAGCGTATCCTGAAACTCGCCGTGAAGCGCATGATGCCTCGCGAGAGTTCTCTGGCACGTCAGCAGTTCTCAAAGCTTCGCGTTTATGCAGGTTCTGAGCACCCACATGATGCGCAGCAGCCAGAAGTCGTCGACTTCAAATCCATGAACCGTAAGAACGAGAAAGCGGCGTAACGTATGTCTGATACTGTCGAAAGCCTCGATGACCTGAAAGACCTTGGTGGTGAAGGCGCGCCTGAACTGGCTACCGTTACTGCCGAGCCAAAGATCGACCAATATGGTCGCGCTTATGGCACGGGCCGTCGTAAGTCTGCAGTGGCTCGCGTCTGGATCAAGCCAGGCAGCGGCAAAATCACGATCAACGGAAAAGATCAGGAGCAGTATTTTGCTCGTCCTGTTCTGCGCATGATCATCGAACAACCTCTGATCGCTGCAGAACGTCGGACTGAATTCGACGTCATTTGTACAGTTAAAGGCTCAGGTCTTTCTGGTCAGGCGGGTGCTGTTCGTCACGGTATCTCACGTGCTCTGGTTGCTTACGAACCTTCACTGCGTCCGGTACTGAAGCCTTATGGCTTCATGACTCGTGACCCACGCGTTGTTGAGCGTAAGAAATACGGTCGTGCGAAAGCGCGTCGTAGCTTCCAGTTCTCCAAGCGCTAGGACTACGTTTCTTAAACGTACTCAAATTTTCAGGGGCGCTTCATCAGAAGCGCCCCTTTTCGTTTGTTCAGAGAAGATCACATGTCCGAATCAAAGATCAGTTGCTGCATTCTGGGTGCGAGCGGATACACCGGTGCAGAAATGCTCCGGCTTCTGTCTGGTCACCCAAATATTGACGTAAAAGCCGCTACAGCGAACGCCCTGGCTGGTCGTAAGCTTATTGATGTGTATCCGCATCTCGCGACATTTGGTGACGTCGAACTGGTGAACGCCGATCAGGTCAACTGGTCGGAAATTGATTTGGCGATATCGTGTCTTCCTCACGGTACATCTCAGGACATTATCGAAAACCTCCCTTCACATGTTCGCGTTGTGGATCTGTCTGCGGATTATCGCTTCCGAAGCGCTGACGACTACGAGAAGATCTACAGCCGGTCGCACCTTTCAGCCGAACGGACTAAGACTGCAGTCTATGGCCTCACGGAATTCGCGCGTGCCGAACTTCCGAATGCCGATCTGGTCGCCTGTCCGGGATGTTATCCGACTGCCACGCTTTTGTGCCTTATTCCGCTTGTTGAAGCGGGCGTCATCAAGTCTGACAATCTCATCATTGATGCCAAGTCAGGCGTGTCCGGGGCA